>JAJFHI010000302.1 GCA_021775715.1 Hyphomicrobiaceae bacterium
CCATAATGTTGGGAAGGGCTAGGGGCAGTTCGACGTTATACAGTCTTTGCCAACGGTCCGCCCCGAAGGAATCTGCCGCCTCAAGAACGTCCCGGTCGACCAGTCTTAGCCCCAAGTCTGTGAGCCTGATCATTGGCGGCAATGAATAAATAACAACTGCGAGCAGGCCCGGCACACGGCCAATTCCGAGTAACATAACGACGGGAATAAGATAGACGAAGCTTGGCATTGTCTGCATCACATCAAGGATAGGTGAGACCCAGGATCGGATCCGGTCGCTACGTGCCATCGCGATGCCAACGGGCAAGCCAATCAGGATCGACAAAACTGTGCAGACGGAAATCATGGCTATGGTCGACATAGTGTCTTTCCACATCCCTAAATAGCCGATCAAAAAAAATGTAATGACTGTGCCGACTACAATCTTCCAGCTGCGGCTTGCAAACCATGCGATCGTGACAAGTAGTGCAATGATCAACCACCAAGGTGTTGCGATCAGCAGATCCTCAAACCATACAAGAAAAGCAAGCAGCGGATCGAAAAAGCCCTCAATGGTCTCTCCGTAACTGCGAGAAAACTCGCGATAACCGTGATCGAGGCTCTTCTTCAACGCTCTCAACGACTCTTTATTCATCTCGGGAAAGTCGAAAACCCAATTGGCCGTCACCATAATAAGACCCTAAGGTGTGTGAAGATAAAGCTTTGCAACACGAATAGGCGTGAAACTATAACCACACCGGCGTTTGACTTCTAGATCATCGTGCCTGCAGACGTGCCCGCTGCAAACGGGACGACAGGCGCAAGCATGATCTGTATATTCAGTGTCGCGCAACTTCATACGCAAACGACATTCTGATTGATACGACTGAGTGTCTATACGTAGGTGCCCTAGAGACCGGCTTTGACCTTCTTTGCAACTTCAGCAGGCATCCATTTTCGCCAAATACGCTCATAATCTCTTAGAAATTTTTCCGCAGCTTCCGTGCCATCGGCCTGACTTTTTTCCATATACGAAAGCATGGAATTGACCACGGAGTTAGGCCAGGAACGTTTTGAAAGGTATTCGAAAACTTGTGGAGCCCGCTTTGATAAGGCACTTGATGTTACAGTCATAACCACTGATCGTGCCCAGTCATTCTTCCGAGGATCGTCGCAAAAGTCTTGTCCTGTGCAGCGGTCCCATTCCTTTGGATCATGTGGCACTCCCATTTTCAGGCGATACATCTTATATTTTGAAAGAATAGCAGTCGGCGCCCAGTAATAACCGAGCCAACCTTGTTGGCGATTATATGCTTTGGCAATTGATCCATCGAGGCCAGTCGCAGAACCTGTATCAATAAGATCAAAACCGGCTTCAGCAAACCCAAAGGCCTTAAACAAATTTTTTGTGATGATCTGACAATTCCAACCCGAAGGGCAACCGTGTAGCGCACCGCGCATTGCGTTGGCTTTGCTTGGGAAAAGGTCCGGCCGTTTTAAGACAGCTTCAATCGTTGTAAGCTCTGGATGTTTGTCGACCATATATTGAGGAATCCACCAACCTTCCTGACCGCCGTCTGTAAGAATTTCCCCTGCGATTTTTATACGGCCCTCATCGACGGCTTTCGCAATAACCTCGCGCAACGAAGTCATCCATATTTCCGGCGCGATATCGGGCTCACCTTTTTCAGACATTGACGTCGCTGTCGGCATTGTGTCGCCAGGGACCAGTTCGACACGACACCCATAGCCTTCCTCAAGAATAAATTTATCAACGGACGTGGCGAGCTCTGCAGATGCCCAGTTCATACGTGCGATCGTTACGCGTCCACATGAGGCATGTGCGGTGTTTGCAATCGTTGTCATTGCGACCAGTAAAAAAACAACCAAGTAGGCGTGGTTTGAAGTGGGCATGACCTGTCCCTTATCCTGAAACTTAACGAGCGGGTGCCGATATTTGTATCAGTTTGAAATATGTAACTATAGACTCAAAAAGCATACTAGAGGTGTTGTCACGCTAACTCACCCAACCAGCTGGGCCCTTGTCTTTCCCCCTTAAAACTGAACCTTTATTTTTGTAAAACTCTACCAAGTTGCGGGGGGTTGATTTGATGGCTCAAAAACGAGCTGCCCAATACAAACCAACAGATGATCCAAATCCTCGATTAGTCAAAGGCGTACAGAATCTCAAAGGTTATGATGACCGACAATACAAACTGTCTCAAGGATCCTGACGGGAAACACTGCGGGAACCCAGAAAGCGCTTCTTAAGCTTAATCGCGAACCGCAATTTTTTTCGTGCGAACTTTTTAGATGTGCATTATCGTACAAGCTTTATTACATCAGGACGCTTTGGAAGTCATGAATCACCCAACAATAATCTTGAATACCTTACTGCTGTCTGCGCTTCTTGGTAGCGCTGCTGTTGCCAACGAGCGTAAGCGCATAGGTGTCCAAGTCGGTGGTGATACAGTCGGTGATATGTGCGGTGGCTATGGCACTTTAACCGAAGAAATTTCTAAGAAGACGGGAACCGTTTCCGTTCACAGTGGGCCAGGGAAGAACTTTGCAGTGATCGATCACATTCCGAAAGGAAATTGGGTTTCGATGTGCGACGAAAATGGTCCTTGGGAAGGAATTGTCTACACACTCAAGAATGAAGTCGATTGCGAAGTTGGATCACCCTTAGAAAATCGGCAAGAATATGCGGGAAAGTGCAAGTCCGGATGGATTCTAAGAAAACATATCGGAGAATTCGCAGGTTAGAGACATCATTGCAGATATGGTGACGGAAAACTTCGACGTCGACAACTTTTGCTTTACTTGCAGACGCAAATTTAAATCCGATAAGTGTATGAAGTTGTCGTTCATAACCCGCCATCGTCGCCTTGCGAATCATGTGCGTCATCCCTCTTTGGATCACGGTGAGCTAGAAAACCTCCTCCAGCAAAGCACCTCAGTCTGTCTCAATGGCAATGACGGAATACACACGGCCTGCGGTCCAGCCCCAAAATCATATTCCAATTTCTATTAGAGTTTCTGGCATTGGCGGTCTCATTCCGAGAGCTTGATGTGGGCGGATATGGACAGGTGGAATGCCGCGGCGGCGGCTGCCTAAAACACAGCCACTTCGTTCATTTTCACGCTGCACACGAGTTAACGTGACAATGCCTCTTCATGGCCCAGAACTGGGGTTCCCGTCGTTGGCAAAACCGTCTGATTCTGAAGTGCATACCAAAATTCGATTTGAATTGCTTGATGCGTACTCATGCCCCAAAACTGCAGTGCAAAGACACCACCCAGTGAACGCGGGTCTGAGCCGAATTTTTGCCAGTTACACTCGGCAATCAAAAACAATTCTTAGAGCTAGGAAAGAAAAATATGCCGATACGTAACGCTATCACCGCACGGGCGACTGCATTCTGCAACGACAATGGCATACAGGTTCCGATTCTCATGGCACCAATGGCCGGGGCATCTCCAGCATCTCTGGCAATAGCAGTTGCCAATAGCGGTGGTATGGGAGCATGTGGCGTTTTAATGATGACACCCGAGGCCATCGCCGACTGGGTCGGCGAGATGCGCGCGGGCTCAAATGGCTCATTCCAGCTCAATACCTGGATTCCTGATCCAGCGCCGTCACGCAACATCGAACACGAAGCCACTGTCCGTGCCTTCCTTTCGAAATGGGGACCAGAGGTTCCAGACGACGCAGCTGACAAAACAATGCTTGATTTCTCCGAGCAGTGCGATGCGATGCTGGCTGCAGGCCCAAACGTAATTTCATCGATCATGGGTCTATATCCGCCCCGCATTATTGCACGGATGAAAGAAAACAATATCAAGTGGCATGCAACGGTTACAACTGTTGAAGAGGCCATTGCAGCACAAGACGCAGGCGCTGACGTTATCATTGCACAGGGCATGGAAGCAGGCGGGCACCGCGGAGCTTTCAACGCCGTTGATGCAGGCACAGCATTAGTCGGTCTGTTTTCACTATTACCAGCCGTCGTTGATGCCGTCGATGTACCAGTTGTTGCGACGGGTGGTATTGCGGATGCTCGCGGAGTCGCGGCCGCACTTCTATTGGGTGCATCCGCCGTTCAAATCGGCACAGGTTTGCTCAGGACACCAGAAGCTAATATTTCACCAGCCTGGGCGGACGCCATAGTGTCCGCCAACCCAGAAGGGACGATTACAACACGCGCGTTTTCAGGGCGGCTTGGTCGCAGTATTCGGACGGCTTATGCGGTTGCCGCCGACTCACAAGATGCACCTAAACCTGCGCCATTTCCGATCCAACGCAATCTAACCCAGTCAATGCGGTCAAGGGCTGCGACTTCAGATACGATCGACGTCATGCAGGCTTGGGCAGGTCAATCTGCTGGGCTCACTCGGGCCGCACCGGCAAGCGAGATCGTCACATCGTTGTGGGATGGCGCACAAGACTTACTCAATTCTTAGCGCCTCAATCTGCTGAAGGGGTAGCCCAAGATCGACTTGTTGCACCACGATAGCCTGAGCCGATTCATTTGACGGACATCGCGAGAGAATAAAGCGACAGATGGAGAATTTCACCGGTCGTTTTTTTTGGGAGGGGGATTGGTCAGTGATGGGTCATGTATTGACGGCTCTGTGCTTGCGCCAACCAGATGCTGTTGACGGCCGCCATGCAGAGGAAGCGGACATCGAGGCGATACAGGCTGGGTACAATTCCCACGGCAAGAACCACGTCTGCAAATCCTTCAGAAGCGGTCATTCCAGATCCGACGCAAAGGGCCAGGAGCTGACGCACCCCCAGATTCTGCCGGTGTCTGACAGGGGGGGCTAGAATTGCTAGCCGTGATCGTTGGATACGAAAAACACCCCGGAATTGCGGCTTACATCTCCAAAGCTCCAAGAAGCGTTCTCGTATCTGCAAAAGTAGCGACCAGCCGGCAGCGTCGTCTTAGCGCCATCGACCCATGCAATGAAGTTACGGCCTAAGTTTCTACCTCGGGCTAAGTCCTCGGGGAAAAGGTCAATTCTATAAATGGTGATTTGTCATCTTCACGTCCTACGTAAACTTGCAGGTTGTTGAGTATTTCCGTGCAGTTTCGATAGACCATGTGGACGCTCCCCGTTTTTAGCACGGCGGCTTTTATATCTTTCCAGTGCGGTTCAGCTAGCGAATTGCCTTCACCGTCAGATGCGATGCGCTCACCGAATGCCTGCTCAAGTCTGTTGACAAACTGTGTCACCCCATCCCACGTTGGTTTTAGAAAATTCACATCTCGGCACGACCCATCCTCGTCGAGTAGCGCGTCCTCAAGTTTAAGAAACTTGGTCATCGTGCGTATTCCGTTCTGCATTATCTCGAACTCATTCTCCCATAGCTGAGGGCAACGGGCAATGACCGCGAGGGGTCATTTGCAGTCTTTCATTACCGCCCCTCTTGGTCCGATAACCGTTCAATAGCAGACTCGACGTAGGGGGCATTGATCCCTTCAAGCTACATGTTCGACAATGTCCGCTAATGTATAAGAGCCGCCTTCCGCACGTCCGGCCCCTCGTTATGGGCCACTTTGATGAGGAGTTTCTGGTGCCTGATCCTGGCTACGGCTGAGAAAGGGTGCCGCCCGTAAGTATCAGCATTCGCGGTGCCACAGCTCAGGGGCGTCTGTTCTGGCAAATACCTGAAAAGCCAACCTGATCCCGCACGCTCACCTTTTTATTGCTGTCTTCCTCAGGAAGAAGGCAGACAATGCCGTCAAAATCGTTGGTAGGACAAACAAGAAGGTGACTCCAATGGCAATGACATAGCTAGGGTCTGACGGGTAAGTGTTGGACCGGACAGATATAATAATACTGAGCGCGACAAGAAACCAAGCAATCGAAGTGGCTATCATCATCCAATAACCTATGAATGGCTTTAGTGCGCAAATAGCGGATGCGACCACACTGAGCCCCGCTGTGACAAGAAGTGCATGAAATAATTTATCTCGATTTTCTAGATCCACTAAGTCGCCACCAAACGGCAATCCACCAACAACGACTAACCCATAAAGCATGAGCCCCAGCAGGGATGCGAACGCACCGACAGCAGCGGAAAGATATTTCATTTGAACAAGCTCCATACATCAGCCGTTAAAATATAGCTGTTGCATGGAGTTTGTGACAATAGGGTTCCAGTTTGATGTCACTACGCTGTTGCGCATTTTTACGCTAACGAAGTAAAGGTCATCGCGGTTTTGGCGATGTTGGTTCGTCTGTCTGTTCCTGATCTCTCACCTCACTACCCCATGACGAACTAACGGCAGCTTCCACCAGCAGTAGACGTGGGCGACGTGGCATGGGCACAGATCCCGATGTCCGCGTTTGTATAACTTCGCCATATGACGTGGTCCGGAACCGCCGTCATCTCCTTTGTCCGCACCGGCTTAAAAGCCAACACCACGAAATTTCCGGCACACCACCCGCCGCCCCCTACTCTCCTCGTCCCAAAAACCTGCGGAACGCGGCTAGCGTCTCCTTTGAAACGTGATGCTCTATTCCCTCGGCATCGGCGTCGGCGGTTTCCTCGTCTACGCCCAGCGCCACCAAAACAACTCGACCAGCTCGTGGCGTTTGCGGAATTTGCGCACCAGGCTTTGACAGCTGATCCAGCTGAAAGAACATTTCATACAATTTGGAGGGGTCGTTGGGTTCTTACGTTATGCATGTGAGGAGCCGAGTCCTTTAGCCTACAGCCAATGGAAATTGGGCACACGCTGTCATGTCGCTGCGAAACACAAAATGAACCGCATTTAAACTTTGAATCTGGCGACCAACGCGGCAGCGATGACCATAGGCGCTGCAAATAAAAGGAACAGGGAATACATTTCCCAGCCTTGTGCAGCAAGATGTCCGGCTCCGATCGGAGCGATGATGGCACCAATGCGCCCTAAGCCAGCACCCCATCCCACGCCGGTCGCGCGAACGCGGGTCGGATAGACACGTGCCGCCACCGCGTAAAGTGCGACAAAGCCCCCTTGCAGGAGGAATCCGATGGCGAATATCATCGCATTTAATATCACTAGCCCTTGCGGTTTGAGATAGAAAACGGCCGCGAGAAATAGTGCTGAACCAAAAAAGTATATCGCAGTTGGTTTGGCGAGCTTCACGCGCGTCGTGATTATTCCGATGATGAGCGTGCCGATAACTGCGCCGAGGGTGTGGTACGTTAAGGCGCGAATTCCTTCAGCCCGAGTGTAGCCGCTGTCGACAAATAGCGTGGGAATCCAGGAGAGCAGGAAATAGATTGTGAGAAAGCCCATAAAATAGATTGTCCAGATGCTAAGTGTGCTGGTGCGCAACTCAGGCGTCAGGAGGCTGCTAACATTTGCGGGCTTCAGATCGTCCGTTTCAAGGCGGGTTGGCAGAGACGGTATCGGTTCACGTCTCATGCGTGCGAGTATTTGGTTGATCTGGGCAAGGTCCTTGTCAGAGCGGTCAGCTTTGTTGGCAAGAAAGTCGACGGACTCAGGAAGCGCCAGCCACACAAGAAAACCGGCGATCAAGGTGGAAACGCCACCGAAAACAAACACCATCTCCCAACCGTATGACGGAATGATAATATTTGCGATGGGACCAATAACCATCGCGCCAAAGGGATACCCCATGATGGCCATTGTGACAGCGAGATTACGGTAGCGCTCCGGCGCAACTTCAGACGCGATGGTTGCGCCGTTAGCAAAGATAATGCCGATGCCCAGGCCGGCAATAAAGCGAAGCGCTACCAGGACGTAGATCGACTTCGGAATGAGGCCTGTCGCGATCATGGACAGGCCAATCACCGACGTTGCTGTAAGCAACATCAAACGTCGGCCGTACTTGTCCGCGAGTGGTGCGAGCACTGCTGCGCCGATTGCCATGCCAACAAGGGCTGCGGAAAAAATTGGTCCTAGCTCATTGCGGGTGACGCCCCATTCTTTGATAAGCGAGGGTGCCGAGACCGACATGGCTACGACATCGAAACCATCAACGAGATTAAGTAAGAAGCCAAAGAAGATGACTAACAACATGACAGGTGTAACCGGGCCGGTGTCGATCCGATTCCGTATTAGATTTGTGTCCGCCATGCTCTGCCTTTGCTAACTTGTCTGCCTGAACTGTCGGACCGGTATACGGCAAGGCGCACTGTGTGCCAATGTGAAGAGCGACACGGGGCGTCATTT
>JAJFHI010000303.1 GCA_021775715.1 Hyphomicrobiaceae bacterium
CCAGGCGTCAGGTAGGCACTGGCGAGCAGGTTCAACAATTCGTCCGATCCCGCGCCACACACAATGCGGTTGGCGTCGAGACCAAAACGTGTCGCGATGGCCTCCCGCAACGCTCCCGCGCTGCCGTCAGGATAGCGCGCCAGCTCAAGCCCCGAACTTCCCGCCGTCTGACGAAAAGCCGCTACCGCCGCAGGGCTCGGCCCGAGCGGCGTTTCGTTTGACGACAACTTGATTACCGGACCGCCGCCCGCCACACTTGTGTCGCCGGGGTGATAGATATCGATATCGTTGATGCCGGGCCGCGGCTCCGGCGCAAATCGTGCCATTTATCGTGAACTCGCTGTTCTTCCTGCGCTGCATTGGCGCAAGCCCGCGGGCCGTCCTCAAAAGCTGGCGCAAATCAACATTAGTCTTTGCCGATTGATAGGCGGGGGCAGGCCCGAAAGCAAAGAAAAGATTGACATTTATGCTACAGATCCTAGGTCATCAAGCCACATACGTACTGGTCTGGCGCACACACGCGCCGCAATCCGGGCCAGGCGACCTTACGTGCTTAAGGCTAACGGCTGTATGACTGAGACAAGCTCTAAAGACGACGCGATCAACGGTGGTGGCAATGCTCGTGAAGCCACGGGCAGGCAGCATACCGCTGCGTCTGAAGGCGTTGGTGAGCAAGATCTGCCAAATGATGAGGCAAATAATCCCTCAAGTCTCGTCGTTCATTTCGGGGCCGACCAGCCACTCGCGCTGGACTGTCAGCAGTCGCTGGCGCCGTTTTCAATCGCCTACCAGACATACGGCAACCTTAACGCAGAAAAATCCAACGCGGTTCTCATCTGTCATGCGTTGACGGGCGACCAACACGTCGCAAATCCGCACCCGGTCACTGGCAAGCCCGGCTGGTGGAAAACCATTGTCGGTCCTGGCAAGGCGATCGACACCGATCGTTTCTTTGTCATCTGCCCAAATATCCTTGGCGGATGCATGGGCTCGACAGGACCGGCGACAATCAATCCTACAACGGGCAAACCCTACGGTCTCGATTTTCCGGTAATCACGATCGGCGATATGGTCCGCGCACAGGCGCGCCTGATCGACCACCTCGGTATCGACCAACTGTTCACAGTGGTCGGCGGGTCAATGGGAGGCATGCAGGTCCTGCAATGGGCGGCGGCTTATCCCGAACGGGTGTTCTCTGCAATTCCAATAGCGACCGGCGCCTGGCACTCATCACAGAATATCGCGTTTCATGAGGTCGGACGTCAGGCTGTTATGGCCGATCCGAGCTGGTGCGCGGGCAACTACCAGGCGGAAAACAAGAAGCCGCGCAACGGTCTTGCCGTTGCACGCATGGCAGCCCACATCACGTATCTGTCGGAAGATGCACTGCAACTGAAGTTCGGCCGCAACTTGCAGAACAGACCGGATCGCACATTCTCGTTTGATGCCGACTTCCAGGTCGAAAGCTATTTGCGCCATCAAGGATCGACGTTCGTCGACCGCTTCGATGCCAACAGCTACTTGTATGTGACACGCGCTATGGACTACTTCGACCTCGAGATCGATTACGACAACGTACTGGCCAACGCATTCCGAGGCACTACGACCCGTTTTTGTATTGTGTCGTTTACAAGTGACTGGCTGTTTCCGACCCGTGAAAGCCGGGAAATCGTGCAGGCACTCAATGCTGTCGCCGCAAACGTGTCGTTTGTCGAAATCGAAAGCAACAAGGGTCACGACTCCTTCTTGCTGGAGGAACCGGAGTTTTTCGAAACCATTGCGGGCTTTATTAATGCGGGTGCAAAGAGGCGCGGCCTACCAATTCCTGATTAATACTGACCGACAACAGTCTTCGACCACTTATCCATTCGCCAAACAACTGAACGCTCCATTTGGGGACGCCGCACGAACACGATGACAAAGCCAATTCCAAACTTGAATGGAGACGAAATACAGCCAGCGCTGGAACGCGTCGACCACGTGTTGATTGCTGAGATGGTGGAGCCGGGCAGCCGCGTGCTTGATGTTGGCTGCGGCGATGGCGCGTTGCTACAGTTGTTGAGCGACACCAAGGCTGTTGATGGCCGCGGCGTGGAGTTAGAACGCGACCGCGTTAATGCGTGCGTGAAACGCGGCTTGTCTGTCATCCAGGGCGACGCCGACCGGGATCTTGACGACTATCCGGATCAGGCCTTTGACTATGCGATTTTGAGCCTGACCATTCAGGCGACGCGCCAGCCCAAGGTCGTGCTGCAAAACCTGATGCGAATTGGCCGCCGCGCCATCGTCTCGTTTCCAAACTTCGGACACTGGAGCGTGCGCGCGTCGTTGTTATTAAACGGCCGCATGCCTCAGTCACGCAACCTACCCGATAACTGGTATTCAACACCCAACGCGCATCTGTGCACAATTAAGGACTTCGATAGTCTATGTAACATTGTCGACGCCACCGTTGAAGAAGCGGTTGCGTTCAATAGCTCAGGCAAGCGGCTGCCAATTCGCAAATCGTTGTCTTTACAAAATTTGTTCGGCGAACAGGCTGTGTTTCGTCTGAGGGCTAATGACGCGACAATAACTTAGTCTTTGCATCATGATGCCGGCAGCAAACCCGTTTGGTGGCGCAGCTTCGCCGTCTCGCGGGTGCCCGCTGGGGCCTCAATTTCCTTCACAGCCTCTACCACCAAAAGGCCAGCAAACGCAGGTGTCACGCTTTGGCCAACACGCTCCCATGCAACAGCCGACTTCTGCAAAAAACGATACGGCAAGGGCGGCACGTGCAGTACGGTATCCCAATAGGTCGGCGTGAACATCGCATCGACGAGCAGAGCTTCGAGCTGCGACCGGCTGTAGGGATGTCCAAACCCAAACGGCGTGTGGTCAACGCGCGCCCACAACCCACGACGATTAGGCACAACGAGCAACAGCCGCCCGCCCGGCGCCAAAACGCGCCACATCTCCCGCAGCAACGGCCGCTCGTCCCCGGAGCTTTCCAACCCATGGGCCACCAACAGGTGATCAACGGAATTGTCTGGAAGCGGCAGGTTTTCCGCGTCAACCAGGACGGTCTGCACTTTGCCATTGCTTGGCCAAACAAGCGCGCCTTGATGCCCTGGCATCATCGCGCCCAGACGATCAACTTCATCTCGGAAAACACTGAGATATGGCGTAGCAAAACCGAAGCCCAACAGCATGCCGCCGGAAACGTGCCGCCAACGCGCACGAATTTTACGCCCAACCAGTCGGCGCACGACATGTCCGAGGGGGCTGGCGTAAAAGTCCCGGAGCTTTTCAACGTCGATTTGCATCAGATTTGCCCGTTCTTGAAAATCTCAACTATTAAAATCTTCAAGCCGGTGCATATATACTGGCAACCAGCAGTGATCCGCCTACTTACACAGTTATGCATGATCGGTGACACAGATAAATAGCGTGCTTGGCAAAACGTGTAAATCCAAGCGTAATGGCCGCCAAACAACACCGCGCGCAGCACCGCGCCAAACACAAAGACTGGAAAAATGACAAAACTCGAAATTCACCAGTTTCCCTGCCTCAACGACAACTATGGTGTTTTAGTTCATTCCACCGAAACCGGCGAAACCGCGTCCGTAGACGCCCCTGACGCTGAGGCGGTTCTGGCTGCCCTGCAAGACAAAGGCTGGTCGCTTAGCGCGATCTTCACAACACATCACCATCACGACCACACCGACGGCAATGCGGTTTTGAAGGAAAAGACCGGTGTAAAAATTTACGGACCGCGCGGCGAAGCACAGAAAATACCAGGAATAGATTCAGCGCTATCACAAGGCGATACATTCGACTTTGCCGGCATCGAAATACAAGTGCTCGACACACCGGGGCACACGGCCGGACATATCAGTTACTGGATACCAAGTGAGAAGGTCGCATTTGTTGGCGACACCCTGTTTGCGATGGGCTGCGGCCGTCTTTTTGAAGGCACACCAGCCCAAATGTGGACCTCATTGCAAAAGTTGATGGCCTTACCGCCAGAGACGACGATTTATTGCGGGCACGAATATACGCAGGCAAATGCAGCGTTTTCGTTGAAAATCGACCCCGACAACGCCGAACTGAAGACGCGCGCAAAGGAAGTTGCCGAACTGCGCGCCAACGGCCAGCCAACTTTACCGACGACGCTTAGCGTCGAGCTGGCAACAAATCCGTTCCTACGGCCGCATGATGCCGGAATTCGCAAGACACTGGATATGGCTGGGGCAACGGATGAAGAGGTTTTCACGGAAATTCGGGAACGTAAGAACCGCGGCTGATGCCAAACTGGGTGAGCTGTCAAAAGCCAGGCGGTGCGCAGAAATCAATTGAACTCTGTAAAGGAATTGTCGACCGACAAACTTTATCCAGCAGAAACTGTGTTGGTGCGCCGGGCAAGCCGCATGTTGCATAACAACAGAATCAGGTGAGACCGGCCTGCATCTCAAGTAA
>JAJFHI010000304.1 GCA_021775715.1 Hyphomicrobiaceae bacterium
TTTCAATCGTGACTTTAATCGAGATCCCACTTTGATGCCGTTCCAAATCTATTATCTAGGCTCTCCCGATCTGCCGCTGCCGCCGCACCACCGTTTTCCGGCAACGAAGTATCGCTTGCTCTATGAAACGCTGCTTGATGAAGCCGGCGAGCACGGGTTTGAATTTACGCATTCGCCGTTGATTTCCCGGGAAGACCTCTACCGCTGCCACAGCCGACGTTATGTCGACGCGATCTTCGATGGCACGTTGTCGGCCGAGGAGCAGAAACAGATCGCGTTGCCGTGGAGTGAAACTCTGGTGCATCGCTCGCGCAGTGCGGTCGGTGGATCGTTAGCGACGGCGCGATTGGCGTTGGATATAGGCGCAGCCGGGCAGTTGGCTGGTGGCACGCACCATGCCCACCACGATTACGGCTCCGGCTTTTGCGTATTTAACGATCTCGCCGTTACCGCAAGCGTTTTGCAGAGGGAACGTCCTGGTATTCGTGTCGCCATCCTGGATCTCGACGTCCACCAGGGTGACGGCAATGCGCGCATGTTGTTGGACGATCCCGACACGATGGTCATCAGTGTGCATGGCGCTCGCAATTTTCCGTTCGACAAAGCCAACTCCGACCTCGACATTCCCCTGCCCGACAAGTCCGATGACAATGCGTATTTGATCGCGGTTGAACAGGCGCTGACGGCGGTCGAAACTTTCGCGCCGGATATTCTACTCTACATTTCCGGTGTTGATCCGTTGATCGACGACAGGCTTGGCCGACTATCTGTGTCTATGGACGGATTGAAGGCCCGTGATCAACGCGTGCTCTCTTTTTGCCGAGGTCAGGGACTGCCCATCGCGATTGTAGTTGGCGGTGGATATGCTGAACCAATCACTCTAACGGTTGAGGCCTACGCCAACACGTTTCGCGTTGCAGCCGACGTGTTTGCAGCGTCCCCTGCATCTATGGTGTAGCTGCAATCTTATTGTTCGTTGATGATGCCTTGTGCTGTTTACTTAAGGTAATCGCGGATTGTGACCGTGGGTTTGTTCGTTATCCACATGCGACACCGGCTCAAAGGCTCCCTGAGCGGCCACGAATCTGGTGCATATCAAAGCTATTCTTGGTTTTGAGGAGCCTTCATAATGGCAAACTTCCCAACACACATCGCTGTCGGCACCATTGTTTCAGGCGCACTCGCGACATTGACGTTGGCGGCTGATGTTGTGGCGCCGGAAAATCTGGTCGCGATTACGATGGCCGGCGTGTTGGGATCGGTGCTGCCGGACATCGACTTACAGAGCTCGCGTGCCAGTCGCATTATGTTTGGCGGACTTGCCGTCTTCTTCTCGTTTTGTGTGCTGTTTGCGTTTGCTGAGAAGTTTTCGATCGCCGAGCTTTGGATTCTTTGGCTCGGCACGCTCATCTTCGTCCGCTATGTCCTGCACGAAATATTCCATCGCATATCGATCCATCGGGGCGTGTGGCATTCGATATTGGCGGCGGTTTTCGTCAGTGGTGCAACGGCGGCCGTCTTTTATCACGTATTCGGTCGTCATGAGGGTGTCGCGTGGCTGGCAGCAGGCTTCATGTTTATCGGCTACCTTGTGCACTTGACGCTTGATGAGATTTATTCAGTTGATGTCATGGATCGTCGTCTTAAGGCGTCATTTGGCACTGCCTTGAAGTGGATTGATGAGAAGCGTCCAAGCCACACGGCTGCCATGGCCGTGGCTGCGATTGCAGTCATGTTTGTGACGCCGTCGACGAAGACATTCGTTGATGGGATTACCTCACAGAACCTTTGGGTGGGCCTGAATCAACGGTTTTTGCCTGACGACAACACCTGGTTTGGTATCTCAACGTCGCCCAAAAAGCTCGTGGCGGCCCCCGGGTCTATTAACAGCGGTGACAGCGAATCCACCGACATCACAACCGGCAGCGTTCAGCAACAGTAGGTCATTGTTTGGTGTAGATCGTTGTCACAAAGCGCATATAAATAGCCTTACGCTTCCTGCGCGATTTGGCAGTCGCTACGAGGTGCCGATCTGGCTGCGCTCGCTGAGGCCAGCCAAATACGTGTCAACCAAATCGTCAACAAGTGGCCGCGCACTTTCTGCAGTGATCGTCGATAACTTGTCTGTGGTCGACAAAGAGGTGATGCCGTGCACACCCGCCCACAGAACACGCGCAGCTCTCTTCAAGGCGAACTCGTCGTGGTTAGGCATTAGCGGTGCAAGTGCTGTTTCGATCCGTTGCATGAGATCGTCAAGCTTAGCTTGATACCAATCCGGGATGTTACGGTCTGTCGGAAGATGGTGCTCGAAAAGCAAGTTCCATAGTCGGGGATTGTCGTGGGTGAACTGCAGGTAGACGTCAGCCAGGTTTTTGATGTGCGTGCGCGGGTCGGAACCGGAGGACACTTCGCTCAGGCGGTTGGACAAGGAATCCAGCATCCGGCCTTCGATGGTGAGCACGAGGTCATCAAGGTTTTCAAAGACGTTGTAGAGCGTGCCGGGTGAGTATTCGATGCGGCGCGCTATCTCGCGGGCGGAGAGGCTTGCCAATCCTCCGTTCTCGATCAAGCTTGTGGCTGCGCTAAGTATAAGCTCGCGCAACTCTTCCGCAGTGTGAACTGATCGCCGACCCATTGGGTTTCTTTCCGAAACTTCATCTGCATCTTGGCAGTATCATCGGCAAAACATAACGGTGTGAGCTGTGTTTCTGCAAGCTTTGCTTGATATTTATGCATATAAACCCGTCGTTGCAGAGGTTTCACCGCCATATTTTTGCGGTTGCAACATTGTTGGTGATGATCGGACCAATAAAAAAGGGCGGTCTACGGTGGACCACCCTTCCTAAAATACTATTGTTCCGACGTTGCTTACTTAGCAGCCAGACTGACAGTTGTTGTTGTCAAAGTCGTTGCAGTTGTGGCGCGGACTATGAACCGAGAAGTCCTCCCACGTTGAGTTGGCGTCGGTGAACAATTGCATGCCCAATACCTCGGCTACGAAAATGGGTTGGAAATCGTACTGCGACTGAACCACAATAATGCGACCACCTGGAGGAACGAGGCTTGCGATGTTGACAGTTGTGCTGCCAGCGTTGGCGTTTGCGAAGTCGTCACATTTGGCGCTGTTAAATGGGTGACCGTTATGGAGGTATGGCTCGGAATAGATCCGCGGCGGATCTCCATTTGTCGGACGCTCGACTGGAATTACAGCGAGACGCAATCGGTTCGGGTTGTAAGGCAGCATGATGTGTTGAATAGCATCCGTCATGCTTTGCAAGATGGCGTCGCGATCGGCTGGTGAGGTTCCAAAGTTTTCCTGCCTTGCAACGAGGTCACTCATCATTGATGTGACCATGTCGAATTTTCGATCAAGCTGAATGGCGCGGCCAGCTTCGACGAGACCGAAGAATGCAATCAACAGGATCGGCAAGATGAATGCAAATTCGATTGCTGCGACGCCACGGCAATCGTCCGCCAACCTGCGCACACCGGTGATGTCGAGGCGACATTCATATCCGAGTATATTACGTGACATGCGGTTTAACTCCGTAAACTTGGACGTCGGCAGTTTGTGTTGTTCGAAAACGTCGGTCTTAGTCTTGGTAAGGTTCGATTCTGAATGTTGTAGCGGACTGAATTACCGGTGCGCCGTTGTCCAAAGTGCCTGAGCCCCAAAGATTGTAGAGCTTCATGAATTTTGGCAGAGACTGAGCCATGGAAAATTCATAGCAGAGCGTCATGAGGAAAATTTCACCAGCACCGCCAGACTGATCCTGAAGCTGGATTGGGTTACCGTCCGAGTCAGTTTCCTGTGCGCCGTCAGACAAGACAACTTCGGAATCTGAGTTTGTGCCAGTGCATGACGGAGCAGTAATGTCAGTCCAATCCGTACCGGAATCAACGTGCACGCGAATGTTGTTGCAATTGATCGCCGAACCGCCTGCGGTGCAGACATCTTCCTTAAACTTGGCGATCGTATCGCCACGGTTCTGTGCCTGTCCTGTACGCACATCGCGTGCGGCACTCTCTGCTGCAGCGTCCAGTGCAATGTTCGTGAACATATAAAAGCCGTAGCTTATAATGCTGAACACGAGATAGAAGAACGGGATAACGAGTAAGGAAAACTCGATGATCGTCGATCCGCGTGTGTCTGACTTGAATCGAGTGATGAAATCACGAGGTGATTTCGTGGCGTTGCCACCTAGATGTGTCGAATTCTTCGCCGTCAAACTCATGGCTATTACTCAACTCTTGTGCTTATAAATTGGTACTTCCATTAGTACCTTCATTCTTATGAAAAATTTATTGACTGCATCGGAATTGAGCCATCAGAGTGAATAAAGGCTTAATGAATTCTAACAGTTGCGGGTGTCGGTTTGAGATCCCCGACAAAAATTGCTGCTCAGCTGGATTACGAAAAGAAATCGCCCGTATATATAGACAGGTGCCAGTAATTGTTGCGTCAAGTGGCAAGAGTGTCTGTCAGGCTGAGTTGAAGGCCGGGGCATGATGCGCGTTGCCAAGACAACAAAAAAACGCTGGCATAGGTTTCAGCCCATACCAGCGTTTGTATGATGTGCGGCAGTGTAGATTAGTTGCCTGTGTCGCCGGATGAGCTACCTTCAGAGAACTTTGTCTTTGTCGACGAGTGCTTCGAGATCATGTCGAAGAATTGAGTGCTGTCGCCAATAGTGATCGTCGGCGAGCAGTTTGGCGAGCACGTGAAAGATTCGCGCTGGCTGCCTTTGTGCAGATTGACAACGCGGCGCTCATCACGTTGGACCACAATCCGTTGATCATGGATTACGTTGCGCTCATCGTCGAGGGCGATGATGTTCGTGACGCCAAAGGTCTTACCAGTGACAATCAGTAGGTTGCCCCGCTGGACGGAAACGTCAGCAATCGACGGATTGCCAACAATAACATCAGCAATTTCGCGTGGCATCCGCAACAACTGTGATTGGTCGTAACGAACGATAAGGTCGTCGGCGACTGCGGTGGCGGTACTTGCCGTCATTGCTGCGACGAGCGTTGTGCCTGCAATCAATACGGTTGTGACAAAGCGGACATACTGGGATGTGTTCGCGGACATCAAGGTCATGATCAATAGTCCTCCAAAGGATCTCTAATGCCACTAAGCCATGAAATGGTGAATGAACCGCAAACAAGCGTCGCGATGTGGTGCAAATTTCGCCCGAGACTTGAAGTGAACCTGTGGTGTGCAGCCAACTCCGACTTCTACGGTCCAACGCGCCGTGGCTTTTTGTGCAAACCGCTGATCAAAAGAGATGCGTGGGCCTAGAAGAGATTTGTCGTGCTGCAGTTTTTATGCTGCCCGGGTGCATAGGCTCGGCTAAAAGCACACAATATAAAAACATGGAAAGACTTCGAAGAAACAAATTATTAATCAACAAATACTCTGAATAAAGCCGTGAATCCATGAAAATATGCAGATTATAACTTTTAGAAAAGAATTTAAACATCATCAATGCTTCATATCTTTACCCATAAATACTTAATTTACCTTGTCATCTACTCTGTTAATTCGATTATATTCCATTTTAACCTGCATTTAATACTTAGAGGTCTATTCTCAGGTCAGTTCAAACGACGAGGGCGCGCCCCGTGATTGGGCTTTGTGGAAGTTAGAGTTGATTTACATTTGGGAGAGAGTTGTCATGAAAAATTTCGTCGCACGTTTCGTTAAAGATGAGTCTGGTGCTACTGCAATCGAATACGGCCTTATTGCTGCTCTGATCGCTGTTGCAGCTGCTGCAACGATGAACACAGTCGGCGACACGCTGATCCTGTTGTTCCAGCGCGTTATCACAGAAATCACAGCCAACATCTAATCGGCTTAGATTTCTTCAAGAACTACGACAAGTGTCTCCGGGGGGAGGGGTCTTTAGGACCTCTCCCTCTCGGAGCTTCGATTTCGCCCGGTGCAGATATGCCGGGCGTTTTTGTGTCTGCAGTTTGGATCAATCAGTATCCTGGTGCCGGTAGGTCTTCATTTTCTGTGGTCGAATTCCGCCTGTCGTCTGAATAAGAAAGCAAATTAGTACAAATTAGTAACTGTCAATTTGAACGTTCTATTAGTTGGTTGGGGCTATAGTTATCTGGGAAAAAGAACAATTGTTACTAGCCCAGTGGCAAGCCGGTTGAGTGTAGCGCGTTGGAGAGTCGAATGAATCTTCTCTATAGATTTGGCAGATGCGAAAGTGGTGCAACAGCAATCGAGTATGGTTTGATTGTCACATTCATTGGTCTCGCCATTACAGTGTCAGCGTCGCAGACGAGCGATACGCTCGAAGCCCTTTATGTCCGGATTGTCGGGATCATTACTGCAGCAATCTAATGATGTTTGCCTGATGCAGTCGTAGTTACAAGTCTTGGAGTGCAATGTGTTTGAGTATGGGTTGTTATTGGTATTCCCCGCATTCATGATTTTTGCGGGCGTATCGGACATGTTGACGATGACGATCCCGAACCGGATCTCCATAATTTTATTTGGGGCGTTTTTCTTTGTCGCCTTTTTCGCCGGTCTGACGCTGGAGCAGGTCGGCATGCACTTGGCAGTTGGCCTCGGTGTACTTGCTGCTGGCATCGCACTTTTTTCTTTGGGCTTATGTGGCGGAGGCGATGCCAAGTTGTTGGCCGCGGCGTCGCTTTGGGTCGGCTTTGATCAGATGCTACCGTTTGTCGTCTATATTGGCGTTGGGGGCGGCCTACTCGCATTTGCAATTCTCGCCTACCGTATCGCAGTGCCTGAGGTTCTGGCCGCCCGGCTGGGCTGGGCTTATCGGTTGCACAAGCCTGCTTCCGGAATTCCCTACGGTATCGCAATTGCCGGTGGCGCATTGAGCGTCTTCCCCGCAACGACCGTTTTTCAGGCACTTGCCGGATAGCGCTGTAAATCTGAATTCAGGTTCTGACGCGAGCATCGGCCGGTGTTGAGACCTCAACACGGCTGAGCGCAATTGCTATCGAGCCAGTTTCAAAATCGTACAACGATTAACCTCGCATTGACGTTTGACGCGCATTCTTTGGGCTCGATATTCAAACGAGCCTATGCGGTCGAAGGGACCTGTTGTGCGATGAAACAAGCTCAAGTGATCGGTTTTGCAGTTGCCGGAGTTTTCGGTCTTGGCGCATTTTTCATGGTCAAGGGTATTGTCAACAAAGAGCCGGAAAAGAAAATTGTTGAGGTAGAAGTTAAAGCCGTTGAAGTTCTAGTGGCCAAGACTGACATCGCATTGGGTCAAGTTGTTACCGACCAGAACATGCGCTTCATCAAGTGGCCGGAAAAGGGAGTCCAGCGAGGATTTCTGACGAGTAAAAACCGCGGTATCCGCGCCAAGCTCTCCGGTTCGATTGCACGCGCTCCCATGATCGCTGGTGAAGTCATCACCAAACACAAGCTGATCAAACCAGGACAGGGCGGCGTTCTCGCTGCGATCTTGTCAAAAGGCATGCGCGCGATTGCAACCCGCATCGATGAGAAAACAGCTGTTGGTGGTTTGGTTCTGCCAAATGATCACGTCGACGTAATCTTAACTCGCGAAATCCGCAGTGCAGGTGGCGGCGGCAGCGCACAAACCGTCAGCGACACACTGTTCCGCAACGTGCGTGTCCTTGCGATCGGACAGAACATCGAAACGAAAGAAGGCAGCAAGTCTGCAGGCGGTTCCACGGCAACGTTGGAACTGTCGCCTCGGCAGGCTGAAATGATGGCGCTCGCCAACAAGGCAGGCACGATCACTCTTTCTCTGCGCTCAGTCGCAGACATGAATAAGAACGGTAAGACGACAACTGGAGCCGGTTTATCAGATGAGCGTGGCAACGCCATCGGAGTTCTGCGTTACGGCATTTCATCACGTGCGTACGGTGTGAATTAGATCAACGCGTAAGTAGCTCGCGAAGAGGCTGGAGATCCATGTATTACAAATCAAAATTGAGCCGGGCTGTTGCCTTGGCGAAAATGGCCGGTATTGCCGCCTGCGTTATGTTCGCGGGCCTTGCTGGACAAGCGGTGGCCGGTGGCGACCGCAATGGCTATGACAACGGACCAGCCGCAGGCGGCTCACACCAATCGGTTATCAGAGTTCCTGATACGGGCGGCGTTCCGGTGAACCGCGACGTGCACATTGGCCTTGGCAAATCGGCTCTGATCGAATTTCCCCGTGAAGTTCGTGATGTGCTACTCTCTAACCCTGCGGCTGTTGACGCCGTGGTGTTGAGCTCAAACCGCGTCTTCTTGCTGGCACGCAGCATCGGTGAATCAAACGCATTCTTCTTTGATGCCGACGGACAACAGTTCGCGACATTCGAACTCTTCGTCGAACGCGAAACAGCCGGTCTGAAAAGCGCGCTGCGCCGTCTGATCCCAGGCTCAGATATCCACGTTGAGATGCTGAACCAGTCTGTCGTATTGACAGGTTCTGTTCGCAATCCTTCCGACTCTGTTCGTGCGCAAAAGATCGCCGCTCAGTTCATTCAGGTCGAATTCAAGACCAAGACGACGTCTGAGAACGAAGGCACCACCGTTTCGAAATTCGAGAAGGGTGAAGGCGAAGGCGTGATCAACATGCTGGTCGTCGAAGCTGGCGAACAGGTAATGCTGCGGGTTACGATTGCCGAGGTTCAGCGCAGCCTGATGAAGCAATTCGGTATCAACATTGGTGCCTCGATTAATGCCGGCAACTTTTCAACGGCTGTTCTGACAGCCAATGCATTGCCTTTGACGAGTGCCGCAGGTTTGGGATCACTGCCTTTGGCAGCATTTGATACAGATCAAGACAGCGATCTTTTTGGCAATCTGCTCAATTACAACCAAGGTCCGAGCCCAAATACTTTTGGTAACTCTGGTGTTGATGGAGCTTGGGGGACCGGCAGACAGCAGATCAATCATGCGTTGCGCGCACTCGAGCGTAACGGTCTGCTGAAAACACTTGCTGAACC
>JAJFHI010000305.1 GCA_021775715.1 Hyphomicrobiaceae bacterium
ATACCGATGTCCATATCCCCGGTCAGCGCCGCATTGGCGTCTTTCAGATCATCCTCGTTATAAAATTCGTCATCAGCGGGGTCGTCTTCGTCAATGTCATCTTCAACACGAGATTTGGCTTTCGACGGCGCGGGTTCTGACGTCGGATTAATGCCCGCCAATTCACGCAACTCTTCCTGCGCACGCTCGGCATTTTCTTCCAATTCGTCGCGCAGATCCCACAGCTCATCGGCAATCATGAGCGAGGCCATCAGCATCAAGCGAGCCTCACCCACCTGACCGAATTCTTCTGTTAACAGCGTAACGTGTGTTTCAACGTATGACAGGAGCTCTTCAAGCCGCTGCTCTTCGCCGTCGTTACAGCTCATCCTGTAAGTCCGGCCGTTTATGGCCTTCGAGACCTGGCCCATGTCCCCCACCCCATCGTCACGACTGCCCGCCCGCAGTTCGGACGCGAATCAGTGTTTGTTGTCCACAATGTTATGAAGTGAGTCCAACACCCAATCAATCTGATTGACGGCTTGCGCGTGCTTTGATTTCAGCAAATGTATCTCCTCGCGCGTCGCAGCCAGCTCGGATTTGAGGCTTTCGCATTCAGATTCAGCGATTTTTACCCTCAATTCCAACTGCTTGCTGTCTTTGGTCATCGCATTAGGGACCGCGGCAGAAGGCTTAGCGGCCTTCGAAGCCGGAGACTTTCTCGACACTTTTGCCCTGCTCTGTTCCTGCCCCGCCATCTGAGCACCCGCCTCATGTTTTGACCCCAGAGCCACCAAGCCGCGGCAGCCGTCTGAGGGAATTCTCGCCTCAATTCTCTAAGTACTTGGAATCAATAAAATAACTTCAATCAAGCACCCCTATACTATAGCGAAAGCGCAGCGCCGATAACCCCTGCACGACCACAACAAATGTAACCATAGGTTGATGCTGGCAACAGCGTCAATGATGCGTTCAGCTATCCCAAACCGAAGCCTTCTCAAAGATGACGGTCCGGCCTACCAGCCGCAATAAAGCTGGCACCAGCAATTCGTCCGGTCAGACAAAAACTAACCACGCAGGAGCAAATGAACAAAGAATGTGGGCGTAGTTGTCGCTTTTAGCCGCTCGCCGATTGACAGCCAGGGGTGTGCCCAAGTTAATGGCGCCGCGCGGGCACGGTCGCTTCGTCACGTGGTTTGTAAAAGCCATCGTGATCAAGCGCAAAGGCCACCCGACAGCATTCCCATTAGGCACAGGCGATCTCAGGAGGATACGGCAATGACAGTGAATGTCGCGATTTCAGGCTTTGGGCGCATCGGCAGGAACATCCTGCGAGCGGCAGCCGAGGCCAAACGCAGCGACATCCGCTTTGTCGCGATCAACGACCTCGGGTCCGCCAAAGACAACGCCCACATGTTTAAGTACGACAGTGTGCACGGTCGTTTCCCTGGCGAAGTCACTGTATCGGGCGACGAAATTGACGTTGGCCTCGGCAATCCGATCAAGGTTCTTGCCGAGCGTGATCCGTCAAAACTGCCTTGGGGCGAGCTTGGCATCGACATCGTACTCGAGTGCACAGGCTTTTTCGCCGACAAAGAGAAAGCCTCGGCGCACCTGACGGCCGGTGCAAAGCGCGTGATTGTTTCAGCTCCTGCCAAAGGTGCTGACCTGACGGTTGTCTACGGCGTCAATGACGACAAACTAACGGCCGATCACAAAGTTATCTCGAATGCGTCTTGCACTACGAACTGCTTGGCACCTGTTGCCAAGGTCCTGAATGAGCTTTGCGGTATTTCCCAGGGCTTCATGACGACGATCCACGCCTACACCAACGACCAGCGAATTCTTGACCAGGCCCACAGCGACATGCGCCGTGCGCGTGCCGCGGGAGTCTCAATGATCCCGACGTCGACGGGTGCTGCAAAAGCTGTTGGTCTCGTACTTCCAGAGCTTGCTGGAAAAATCGACGGCACGGCGATTCGCGTCCCAACGCCAAACGTCTCGGTTGTTGACCTGAATTTCATTCCAGGACGCGAGACAACGATTGACGAAATCAACAAAGCGATGGCGACGGCAGCGGCCGGCCCGATGAAGGGTGTGCTCGACTACGTCACTGAGCCACTTGTATCCATCGACTTCAATCACTCACCGTTCTCATCAAACTTTGACTCCACTCAAACGCAAATCGTTGATGGCAAGCTCTGCCGCATTTTGACCTGGTACGACAACGAATGGGGCTTCTCCAACCGCATGCTCGATACTTCGGTTGCGATGGGCAAGTTGCTTTAGATTTTTAGAACGCGCGCTATTACCTAGCGCGCGTTTTACATTTGGGTCC
This sequence comes from Hyphomicrobiaceae bacterium, assembly GCA_021775715.1. GTDB lineage: Bacteria > Pseudomonadota > Alphaproteobacteria > Rhizobiales > Hyphomicrobiaceae > JAJFHI01. The sequence goes on from JAJFHI010000305.1 coordinate 2,318, forward strand.
ATCCCGAAGGCCCACCAGGACCACACGAGGAGATCGAACCATGGCCGAAAAACTCGAAGACATTGCCGCTGCTATGGTGGCGCCAGGCAAGGGCATTCTTGCCGCTGACGAAAGCACCGGGACGATCAAGAAGCGTTTCGACAGCATCAACGTTGATTCCACCGAAGACACGCGACGCGACTATCGCGAAATGTTGTTCCGTGCCGACACAGCGATGAAGAACCACATCTCCGGCGTCATCCTGTTCGACGAAACAATTCGCCAGAAGGCCGCCGATGGCACACCGCTCGTCAGCATAATAAAAGCCGCCGGCGCCGTTCCTGGCATCAAGGTTGACGCTGGTGCCAAGCGACTTGCTGGCAGTACCAATCAATTGGTGACGGAAGGCTTGGATGGCCTGCGCGAACGCCTTGCCGAATACCACGATCTCGGCGCGCGTTTCGCGAAGTGGCGGTCTGTGATCACGATTGCCGAGGAAGGCAACCTGCCAACCTGGAACTGCATCAAAGCCAACGCTCACGGCCTAGCCCGCTATGCCGCCCTTTGCCAGGAAGCCGGCATTGTTCCGATCGTTGAACCCGAAGTTTTGATGGATGGCCCACTTGCAGCCCACGACATCGATCGCTGCCATGAGGTTACGAAGTGGGCTCTGCGCACAACGTTCCGCGAATTGGCTGACGCGGGTGTTCGTCTCGAAGGCATGGTTCTGAAACCAAACATGATCGTTGCCGGCCACAAGTGTGCCAAACAGCCAACTGCCGCCGAAGTCGCCGAGCGCACCGTCAAATGCCTCAAAAACACCGTGCCATCGTCCGTACCAGGAATTGCCTTCCTGTCAGGCGGTCAGTCGGATGAGTTAGCAACCGAACACCTGTCGTTGATGAATGCGATGGGCGATCAGCCTTGGTCTCTGACATTCTCGTATGGCCGCGCCTTGCAGGCTGCAGCCTTGAAAGCATGGAGCGGCAAATCCGAAAACGTCGCCGCCGGACAGCGCGCTTTCTCACACCGTGCGAAGATGAACGGCCTGGCCGCTCTCGGTAAGTGGGACAAGGGCCTGGAGCAGGCTGCGTAAGTAATACGTCCCAGTCTGGGTTGAGGAAGCAAACAACAAAGAAACGGCGCGGTGAGAGCTCACCGCGCCGCTTTTTATTTGTACGTTGCGTTCGTTATTTCGGCTGAGGCACCACGCGCAGGTATGGCTTCACCGTTTTCCAGCCATCCGGGAATTTCTTTTTGGCGTCTTCATTTGAGACCGACGGTACGATGATGACGTCTTCGCCGTCTCGCCAGTTGACCGGTGTTGCCACCTGGTGCTCGGCTGTGAGCTGGCAGGACTCCAACAGACGAAGAACTTCATCGAAGTTGCGGCCCGTGCTCATGGGATAGCTCAAAATCGCCTTGATGATCTTGTCTGGCCCAATGACAAAAACATTGCGTACCGTTGCATTGGTCGCAGCCGTTCGGCCCGCCGAGGAACCAGCTTCAGTTTCCGGCAACATGTCGTAAAGCTTTGCGACATTCAGGTCATGATCACCAATCATCGGATAGGTGACCTCGTTGCCGCTGACATCCTTGATGTCTTCAGACCAGCCGCCATGATCGGCAACAGGGTCAACGCTCAAACCAATAATTTTGGTATTGCGCTTTTCAAATTCAGGCTGAAGGCCGGCCATATAGCCGAGCTCCGTTGTGCAGACGGGCGTGTAATTCTTTGGATGTGAGAATAAAATAACCCAGGAGTCGCCGGCCCATTCGTGGAACTTAATCCGTCCTGTGGTGGTTTCGGCCTCAAAATCAGGCGCCTTGCTACCAATGCGAAGCGACATTCAAATCTCCATAAAAATCTTAAGGTGGATGATAAGTATGCTCTCTACGATCGAGAGCACGCGCATTCAATATGCGTTATTTACTGGCATTCCTGCCCGCTGCAAACTATTTCGGACGAGATAGCCAATCGCAACACACGGCTCTTGCACTTTTGTGTTATCAGGCTGGCTCTCTTCGGATCTGAAAGGCCGCTTTTTCGCCGTTTTCGCCATTAAAAGGCTGAACCTGCCAACGGCGCACAATCGATCGGGAGGCGGCACAAGCCATGGAGCTCCAAGCCTTGGACACAGACAACTCAGCGCAAAAGACCCTGGATGCGAACGATGTGCAAAACTGTTTGTTGTATCTCACGCTTGAAGTTGGCGATGCGGACGCCGCCAGCGCTGCCCTCGCAGCAGCGCTATCGGCTGGTCCGGTTGCATCTGTTTTGCTGAAACCAATGGGCGAGGCAAAGCTCACGCCACCTGAGATAAAGCCGCTGATCGAGGCTTGCGCGGCCAGTGGTGCTGTTGCCCTAATTGCAGACGATACCGCGCTTGCCAAAAACGTCGATGCCGATGGCGTCCATATTTCATGGCGCGAGGACGTTGTCACTGCCTACAAACAAGCCCGCGAAACACTCGGGCCCGACGCAGCAATCGGTGGCGACGCCGGACGATCACGTCACGCCGCCATGCAGCTTGGTGAAACCGGTGCCGATTACGTTGCCTTCGGAATCCCAACGCACGTCAAAGACCGTACAACCGCCGAACAACGCCAACATCAATTGATTGCATGGTGGGCTGAAATTTTTGAACCCGCATGCGTGGCCATGAACACAACGGACCCCCTGTCGGTCGGCGCGCTGGTTGAAGCCGGAGCTGATTTCATCGACGTCTCAATCCCACATGGAACGTCACCAGCTGACGTTCGGGATCTTGTGACGGCTCAGTTCGCAATCCTTGGCAAACACTCCGCCATCCGCCTCGCCACCTTAACCACAGACCTTGCAGATACGGGGAGCGGCCCATGACGTGGCGAGCTTTTATAACGCTTGTTCTGGCGTTTCTGGGGGTTGCCGGGCTTATGTTGTTCGTGAATGGAAGCGGCCCACACGCGGAAACCAGCTCCTGGGTACAGACGAACGGTAAAGCGCCAACGGCGACAAAGAAGGCGCAGCAACGCCAGGCGCGCAGCAACTCCACCAGTTCGCATGAGAAAAAGGCGCCTGGAAAAAAATCGGAACCTGCGACAGGTGCTGCGCCGAAAGCTGGCGGCAATGATGCTGCTTATTTTGCTTACGACCAGGGACAGTTTATAACCGCACTGAAACTCGCCCAGGAAGCCGCCGACAAGGGCGACCCCGCAGCACACACATTGATTGGCCGCATCTATGCCGAAGGCCGCGGTGTTCCACGTGACCTCCAGCAGTCCGCGAAGTGGTATGCCCGCGGCGCTGAGCTCGGCGACATCAACGCCGTCTTCGCCTATGGACTGATCCTGGCAGAAGGCCGTGGCATCGATAAGGATCGTAGCAAAGCCGCTGAGTTGTTTGAGAAGGCGGCACTCACCGGGCATCCGTCGGCAAATTACAACCTCGGGCTTCTATTTCTCTCCGGCAAAGGCAAGCCTGAAAACCATTATCGCGCCGCCCAACACATCGCCTACGCCGCTGAAAAAGGTGTGGCTGCGGCACAATACGATCTCGCAGGCCTCTATCAAAACGGCACGGGTGTACCCAACGATGCCGTCCAGGCTTCAAAATGGCTGTCACGCGCGGCTGAAGCCGGCATGGCGGCCGCGCAATTTGAATACGGCGTGATGCTATTGCGCGGGCTGGGA
>JAJFHI010000306.1 GCA_021775715.1 Hyphomicrobiaceae bacterium
GCCTTTACGTTTATTTGGTCCTGAAGGGAGACAGACCAGCCGAGCTCTTGCGCAAAAACATGCGCGAACCAAATACGTCACCTGAATTGCTGCCTTTGAGCATCCGGCCCATCCCCAAATGGAATCCGGAAAGGTCAACAATTGTGTGCCGTCTTAGCCGCACTTAGAGCCGGAGCCCCACAATTGGAAATGGATCAAAGCCACATGCAAAATCGCCGCTCGATTTCACCTGTGTACATCTCACCGAAATCCTGTGGGAAGTTTTTCAACATACGCATTACAGCCCCCTCGAGCTGAGACGGTACGTGATTCGTTAAGAACTGTTAAGAGAATCAGCTGTCTACCCAATCCGACTGTGGACGACGTTTGCACCCCGCGACACGCCCTCAACCTTGTATCCACCGTTCATCAACAGTCATCCACAGCACATCCTCGAGTTGTCCACACACCCAACAAGAGTTGTGCACACATGCCACCTGCCCGGTCGGCACGCGAGGATGTGTGGTTCTTCGCCCACACCGTGGATGCCACACCTCCTGTGATCGGCAATCTCTTATCAATCCTGACGAGCCGTCGATTGTGGCCCAAGCACTCTCCCAGACCGCCGCCTGGATTCTGGTGCCATCAGCGCTCAGAAAGGCTAAATCACTCCTCATCAAAAGGCTGCAAACTCCTAGAAATCATGCCAATATTTAGCTTGTCGACCGGCCGACCATTGGCATCCGTGACCCAGCCCAATAAAGTCGGTCCGAGTTTCCGGAGAACGTTCAGAATGGAAACGCTGCCGTAGCTTTCTCCCGAAAAGAAGCTGTCATTCATGCGTACTATCGAAAAGGCCGGCATGCGTATCCTGATCGCCTTGCTCATTGTCACTTTCGGGTCTGCGGTTTCCGCCAATGCAGCTGACATACGTTTGCCAGCCCCTGCGAAAAACCTCGTACTCGCAGCAAACATTCCAGAAAAAGAAAATGCGCCTGATAAATCCCTGATGGGCGAGGAGCGAATTCCGGACCAGCAACTCGAAGTTCCAGAAGTCTTTGAGGAGCCAGGCCCCGAAATTCTGGAAAATGAACCTGAAGGCGTCAATGAACTGCCTCCGTCAGCGGAAGACGATTACCTCCCTGCCGTACGTCCGAAAGCAAAGTCGAATTCAAAATCCAAAAGAAAAATCAAGAAAAGCAAAAAACGCGGCAAAAAACGTAAGTCGCACCGTGCGAAAAAGCGGTCGCCAAAGTGGCGGAAACAGAAGTCCAAAGCTAAGCGCAAATCCAACTCTCGTATGAAACGAGCCAAAAAGGTTGCAGGAATTGAGAAACGCGAAAGCTATCGAACCCGCCGGTTGCACGAATACCGCAACTACAGCGACCACATTATTCCGTTTGGATATTAGAAACGACGGACGTCTGTGTCGCGCGTGTCGCCAGACACATTAACCTGCACGGGTCTCCGACATGACCCACTCCAGATAAGCGGGGTTCCCACCCGCGGTGTCAAACACCACGACGGCTGGCACATCGTAGGTGTGAGCCGCAACAATGGCCTTTGTGACGTCGCTCGAGCGGCTGGCCCGCGTCTTAGCCAACACCACCACCTCTTGCCCGCGTTGCAACTGTCCCTGCCATCGATAATGCGAGATCATGGCGGGTAGAATATTAACGCAAGCAACCAGTTCAGCCTCGATAAGTTGTGTTGCCGCCTTTTCTGCGCTTTCAAGAGATGGAAAGGTGGCGTACACCAAGACCGCCTTATCATTATCTTTCACATGTGCGTCCATGTGCGTACTCCTTACCGCCAGCTTCGTCTTTCTTCGTTTCCGACGCCGTCAGACACGCCAAACATAAATCAACCGTGACCAGCACAAAGCAAGCATTTGACCGTATCACGTTTGTCGCCAGCGAAGTCGCTGATGCCGGAAGCGCTATGCGCCGGCTCGCACATCGTTACGGCAACGCGCCGATCTCTCAATCTGACGCAATCGTAGCACTTGGCGGCGACGGTTTGATGTTGCAAACGCTCCACAAGCACATGAGCAGAGGCATTCCAATCTACGGTATGAACCGCGGGTCCGTCGGCTTCCTTATGAACGAGTATTCTGAAGACAACCTCGTGGAACGCCTGCAGGCAGCCCACATCAACAAAATTCACCCACTCTCTGCCGTTGCTATCGACCAATCTGGAAAAGAACACAAAAGCCTTGCCATCAACGAGGTTGCCTTGTTTCGCGAACACCACCAAGCGGCCAAGCTGCGTGTTTCCATTGACGGCAAAGTGCGCCTTGAGGAATTGATTTGCGACGGCACGTTGGTCGCAACGCCTGCGGGCTCGACAGCCTATAACCTGTCGGCCAATGGGCCGATCCTGCCGATGAACGCACCACTACTCGCGCTGACACCGATCAGCCCCTTCCGGCCAAGGCGTTGGCGCGGGGCCATCCTACCAAACGACGTCAAAATTTCCATTGACGTGCTGGAGCCAAAAAAACGACCTGTATCAGCCGTTGCTGACCATCATGAAACGCGTGACGTCGTCCGTGTCGACATCGCCCAGGCGCACGATATTGATCTATTTTTGATGTACGACCCCAACCACAATCTCGACGAACGCATTTTACTTGAGCAGTTTGGATCCTAACCGCTGCCAACTTAAGGCGTTGCTACGGTGAGACGCTCGGGCTCCAGATTATGGTTTTGGCCTGCGACCAGTCCCGCGAAACTATCGCGTAAATCCGGCTGCCAAGTGCGAAGCAGGTTTTGCCGCGCAGCTGCTTGAGTTGCAGCAACGATGGAGCCGTCAACAAACGCCCTGAGGTCCGATAAGGTCGCAGTCCGGTGCGGCACCAGGGCCTCTATCGGAAAATCCGGCGCAATCTTGGCCACATGAAAATATGCCGGGTCGCGTGGACGCTGCTCAATCAACTTCACCAGCGCGGTTGCCTCACTAATTCCGAGGCAGTGGGCGAGATATAGGTCGGAGGGGTTGGCTGTGCGTCCAAGCGCCATCCGCAAACGCCGGGCGTTGCGCTGCGCCAACCGTGCCGACACACCTTGAGCAATTGCCGGAATATCACGTAGGCCTAGGATCGCCCGGCGCTCGGCATCGTTTGGAACATAGTGAAAGCCATCGCTCGTGTGAAAAATTCGCCGTGCATAGCCGCGAAACTCTGCCACGTCCTGCTGACTTTTTAGAGCTTCTAGCCAGGACTGTTCACGAAATTTGAAGCCGCCTTCGCCAAACCCTTGGTAGGCACGCACAACAGGTGGCGGTGCCTCAGCTACCTCTGGTGAGACAGCAAGATGGAGGTCCTCTCCCGCAGGCATCGCGAGCAAGAGCGCCATCAACAGCTGAACCGGAACATCAAGTACGAAACTCAAAACATCACTCCACACCAAATCAACAGCGCAAAACAAAAAACTCGAGCCCGCAACCTTGGTGTGCGCCACACTTCTGACTTCGGTTGAAACCGACGTCCAGGCGCACTCAGGGCAAAACTCACGCTTCAGTGTCGCTAATTGAGATGAATGCAGAGTTAAAAAATGCGCCAAAATGGGGCAGCCGCTATGTCAATTGCGTTCCTGCTACCTGCTTTGTATCTACCACGCCCTAGAAGCGCGAAACGATTTGAGAGATGTCCGGCCGCGGCCTGTCGTCCTGGAGTTCTGTCGGTGTGCCAATATAAATGAACCCGGCGACGCGTTCTCGATCTGCCAACTCGAAAGCCTTCGCGACCCCCGGGCTGTAGGCCATCCACTCTGTCAACCAACAAGTTGCATAGCCCATCGCGTTCGCGGCATGGCACAGATTCATTCCGACAGCACCAGCCGACAGTGTCTGTTCCCATTCGGGCACGCCTGGTTTTTCTGCAATCGAGCTGATTAACGCCACCACAAGCGGGGCACGCATGAACCGTTCTCGCTCGGTAGCGAGGCGAATCTCTGAAGGGATATCCGCCTCCTCAACCTGACAGGCGGCAGCGAATATCTCGCCAGCGCGTCGCCTACCCTCACCTTCGAACACAACAAACCGCCACGGCGCCAACTTCTTGTGGTCCGGTGAGCGCGCCGCAATCGTCAGTATCTGGCTAAGTTCATCGGCTTTCGGTCCCGGTGCCTGAAACATTGTCGGCCGGACAGAGCGGCGCGTGACAAGGGCCTCCAACATTTGTTTATCCATCAAGAAATTCACTCATTGTGGTTGTTCTGCGCTCGTCATTGATAGCAAAAATCCGCTATTCTGGGCCGACGCTAACAAATTCATTCGCGATTCTGCGGGCAATGCACCAAGCTTGATAGCGACGGACCTGCCGGGCTGCCAACGATCAACACCGATCTAGCGCAGGTTGAGCTGTCTGTCTCTGATAACCGGAAGCCGACACTGTGATCATGCCAACCCGACGTGGACACCAGCAAGTCAACGAGCAGCCAAAGGCCCGGCGGCACCTCCCGTCCGCGCTCGTCCGCTTCACCTTCGCAGTTCTAACGGCCCTCGTTTTCCAAAGCGCCCCAACCTGGGCGCAAGACAACAAGCCTGGCGCACCACCCGTCACGGTCATCCTATTCGACAGTTCTGGCTCCATGTGGGGGAAACTCACCGGTGGCACCCAGCCGAAATTTCTCGCCGCCAAAGAGGCCCTGGCACAAACCTTCACAACTCTGCCTGCAAAAACGGCGCTTGGCCTCGTGACATTCGGACGTAGTTGCTCAGGCGCAAGTGTCGTTATCCCGCCTGCCGCCGACACTCAACAATCAGTGATCAATCGCATTTCCAATCTGAACCCTCGCAGCAAAGGCCCGATCGCGCTGGCTCTGCAAACGGCCTCCGCAGCTCTTCCACCCGACACGCCCGGAACGTTCATGCTATTCCACGACGGCCCGGACAACTGCCGCCAGAATCCATGCGCCGTTGCGCGTAACATCGCCAAACAACATCCGCGCCTCAAGATCAATCTCATCTCAATCGCCGTCTCACCTGAAGCCGCTAGCCAGATGCAGTGCGTTGCCAAGGAAACCGGCGGCAAAGTCTTTCCCGCAGCAAACGTGGCCGCGCTTGGTGCAACTGTCGCTCGCGCTTTCGCCGCGACAAAAGACAAGCAGAAACAAGACCCGTCCTCGGCACCCGGCGAACCCGTTGTTGCCGCCGCAGCGCAATCAACACCGGACGGACCATCAGGACTTCACCTTTCGGCCTCCCTCATCGACGATGGCCCGGCTTTAGGTGAGCCGCTGCTTTGGATCGTTACAAAAGACGATGGCGACAAAAAAACGAGAACCACCGTCGTTGCCGCTGAAGCCCCGACGCTGGTCCGCCGCCTCGATCCCGGCACATACACGGTCTCCGCCGGTGTAGGCCTTGCCAATGCATCGACCATAGTGACAGTCGACGAGCGTGGCACCAAAGCAGTGCGTTTGGCACTCAACGCCGGAAAAATCGCATTCAACCCGCAGCAAGACGGTCAATCCGGCTTCGTGACCGTCAAACCAGACGGCAATGATGCCGCCACGCCTGGCAGGAAAACATGGCTTGGCCGATCAACCGCACCGCCGTTGATTGCACCCGCCGGCAACTACCGTGTGATCTATGAAAACGGACTGCTGAGACGTGAGGACAAAATTGCCGTTCAAACCGGCAAGTCGACGCCCGTCGATCTGGCAACCCGCAATGGCCGCCTGCAACTCCGTGCACAAACCCCGGCTGGCACCGACATCACGGACATCGCCTTTCAAATCCGAATTGAAGATCCCGCGTTAACAGGTGGCGGTCGCAATGTTCTTCTCACACGCGCCCATGCGCCAAAGCTCCACCTTCCGGCTGGTACATACGTTGTTAGCGCAAACACTCGCTATGCTCGCCAAAGCAAGCGTATTGTTGTCGGCCCGAGCGACGACATAAGTGAGACGTTTACATTCAATCTTGGCGAAATTGCCCTGACCGCAGATCTCGCGGGCGCTGCCTCTCAGTCACAGTTGCCGCTGGTATTCCACGTCACGACAGGCACCGGTAAAGCACGTCGCGAAATTGCACGCAGTTCGAGCCGGTCCCCTACATTTGCATTGCCCGCCGGCAATTATGTGGTCTCTGTCGAACTTGGCTCGGGCAACGTCAAAGCATCGGCCGCGGCAACAGTGACGCCTGACATAAAACAAGAAATCACGTTGAAGCTCGACGCTGGAAAACTGACGCTCGAACGGGCGGCAAACACTCAGGGCCCGCAATATCGCGACGTACTTTGGGAGGTTCTCGATGTCAGAGGCCAGGTGGTCTGGCGGACGAATCAGTTGCGACCAACGACGCTTCTTGCGCCGGGGCGCTACACCGTGCGCAACGAGGCCCTACTTGGCAGCGCCGAGAAAAACGTGGAACTTGCTTCAGGCGCAACACAAGTCGTTGAAGTCGGAAGTAAAAAACCCTGAGACACCTTTGAAACCGGCACATGCGTCCTGGATGGTCATTGTGCGGTCACAACACGCCTGCAACACCGTTAGGGTGCAAAACGTTTTGTGTACAGTTTAGCACCGCTATCCCTTGTCGGTCTCATCGCGCGAGATTACGCTTACTGCCATGTTTTCAAAGCGAACCATCGACCAACTTAGGACACTCGTGACAGACACCTTTTGGCACAGGCATTTGGCTTGTCCGATCGCCTTTGCCATGGCGGTCGCCTTGATCATCGCAGCAATGCCGGCCATGGCCCAATCTGTCGACGATGGCGGCTGGCAAACCGACATTGACGTAGGTGTTCCATTTCCCAAAACACCAAACACAACTGTCATTCCGCGAAGCAATCCAACGCCGGGCCAACCCAAACAAAAATCTGAACTGGTGCCAGTCCAACTACTGGCCTTCCTCACTGCAGATGGCCAGCGTATTGATCGCGGACTTGTCTGGCGCATCTTTACGGCAAAGAAAAATCCCGATGATCGCAGCGAGCTTGTGACAACCAATAAATCGGCGAGCCCTTTAGTCCAGCTAAAACCCGGTGCCTACCATGTAAACGCATCCTTCGGGCGCGCGCACTTGACCCAGAAGATCACGGTGGGTCAGGATGATACAAAATTGACAGAGCGGTTTGTGATCAATGCTGGCGGCCTGCGGCTTAAAGCTGTCATCGGCGACGCTGTAGCATCACGAACTTCAATTTCCTATGACATCTACGAAGGTGAGCGCAACCAATCCGGCGAGCGTGAGCTTGTCCTAGCCAACGCCCGTCCCGAACTCATCATCCGTCTCAACGCCGGCATCTATCATATCTTGTCGACGTATGGCGATGCCAATGCAAAGGTCGCAGCTGATGTCACCGTCGAAGCGGGCAAGCTCACCGAGGCGACTGTCTCTCATTCAGCGGCGCGTGTAACCTTTAAGCTTGTAGAGCGGGTTGGAGGTGAGGCCATTCCTGGCACGCAATGGATCGTCAAAACAGACAATGGTAAAGTTGTAAAACGATCTGTCGGGGCGCTGCCAACACACATCCTCGCTCCAGGCACCTACACAATTGTGGGGCGTCAGCGCGGCCAGGACTATCAGCGGAAATTCCAGGTTGTAAGCGGCCAAAGCACGGAAATCGAAGTCTTGATCCAATAAGGCTTGTCAGCGTTGAGCGCTGTTTCTCGCGAAATCAAAAATCGTTCAGAACCCAGTCGGATGGGCAACCGTTGCGCCGCATTTTTTCTTCGGCAACCTCACGCGCTTCGATGTTCTCGCCCTTATCAAACAGGTCCCGTGCAATCTGCCAATGCTCGCAGGCGGTCGTCATATCGCTTGACTGCTCGCAGATGTCACCAAGCTGCAAACGTGCTGCCGCTTCGACGTCTGCATCCCCGTTCTTGGCTGCTGTCAGAACAAGCTCACCGAGCGCGTTAACGGCTTCGGCGGCAGTTGTGGACTTCTCCATGGCAGTACCGACAGCGACGCTTCCAGCAGCGCTCAACACGGCAGAGTTGCGCTCTGACAATTCTGATTCTGTCTGTACGTGCGGTGTGACACCATCCATCAACGACAACACATCCCCTGCTTGGTCGCCACTACGTCCAAAATCATGCCCGGCCTTTGCTTCTGAGACGTCGGCATCGTCCTCGCGCCACCCCGTTATCTCGCCACGCGAACTACGTCGCCAACGAACGACTGCAAGGCCGATCATCGTTGCCAATACAAACAACGGAAGGCTAAGAACGACCCAGCCAACAAGGCCGTTAATTTCGATTTGCGCGAGCGCGTTAAGCCACATGCACGGAACTCAATCTGGAAAAAACTCGTTTCTCAAGTGTTGCCCACTATCGATCATACGTGGGTATCCCATATGTTGCAGCGCACAACAACTAAGAGGTCTGAGGATCGAGAGTCAACCCAACCCTGTAGCTGGGGGCAAAAGAATCGAAAGCTTCGGCTAAAATATCAGCGAAAAGGTGCGGCGTAGTGCAGTCCGCCCTGATTCCACAACTTATTTAGCCCCCTGTGCAGCCCCATCGCGGTGTTCTCACCAAGGTTGCGATCGAATATTTCACCGTAGTTCCCAACCTGCCGGATCACCTGGTACGTCCAATCCTGTGCAAGTCCCATAGAAGCTCCAAGATTTGCTTCAACGCCGACGAACCTGCGAACGGCCAGAATACTGGACTGACGAAGGTCCGCGATGTTGTCGCTCTTGGCACCCAACTCTTCTGCGGCGATCAACGCCATCAACGTCCACCGCACAACCGAAAACCATTGTTCATCACCCGATCGAACAACAGGACCAAGCGGTTCCTTGGTGATCATTTCCGGCAACACCACATGGTTAGCAGGCTGCGCTAATTTCATCCGCGCTCTTGCAAGCACTGACACGTCACCTGCCAAAACCGTGCACCCACCCTTGCCATAAATCTCGACAAGGTCATCCCAGCTTTCGGATGTTACAAGCTGATAGCGCATCTTACGGGCGTCGAAAAAGTCGCGCACGGCGCGCGCACTCTGCGTTCCAACCACCACACACAAAGAAGCACCAGACAGCGCAAACACGCTCGAAATCACATGATTGCGACGCGCCAGAAATCCCTGGCCGTCGTAAAACAACACACCAACAAATCGCACACCAAGTTCGGTATCGCGCGTCAACGTCCAACTTGTGCTTCGCGGCAACACATCAACGTCGCCAGACCGGAGTGCCTGAAAGTCATTGACGTTTTTAACTGGAATAAATTTGACAGCGGATTTCCTGCCGAAGACTGCAGTTGCAAGAGCGGCGCAGAAATCAACATCAAGGCCCGACCACTGCCCTTGTGAATCGGCTGATGAAAACCCCGTCGCACCGTCGCGCACACCACAGTTGACATGTCCACGGGCACGCACAACGTCCAGATAACCCTCGGCCGCGCTGGCCGCATAAACCGGTCCGCCAGCGACGATAGCAATCGCAAGTAGTGCGACGGCAAGATATCCGTTTGCGCACAGGCCCGGTTTCCGGACACGAAAATTCGCGTAGATCAAACGATCGTTGAAACGCATGGAACTCCCTAAATTCCCGGACCCCAATTCCGGCGGCACACTCATCAACAATCCTCGTGATTTGGTCAAGACTTGACCAAGGGTGAAAGTTCCGTCACACGGCCAGCATCTCGTCGGCAAGGATATCGACCTATGACGGACAAAAAAAACG
>JAJFHI010000307.1 GCA_021775715.1 Hyphomicrobiaceae bacterium
CGCCGACATCTTGTCGTTGACCGAGCCGACAATTGATCCAGCGAGAATTGAAGCAGCTATCACGTCCAACACGCGCGCAGTCGTCGTCATGCATTACGGCGGCTATGCCTGCCGCATGACCGAGATCAAAGCGCTGTGCGAAAAACACGGGCTTCATCTGATCGAAGACGCCTGCCACGCACCTGCAACCGTTGCACCAAATAGCAACGGTAAAATGCTCGGCACGTTCGGTTCCATCGGCTGCTTCTCGTTCTTTTCAAACAAGAATATGACTTGCGGTGAAGGCGGCATGCTTATCACCGATGACGGCGCGCTCGCAGATCGCCTTCGCGCGCTGAGATCGCATGGCATGACAACGTTGTCCTGGGAACGCCACAAAGGCCGCGCCTCGACTTACGATGTCACAACGCACGGCTTCAATTATCGCATTGACGACTTGCGCTCTGCCATCGGTCTTGTGCAACTTGCAAAACTGCCCGCCGCAAATGGCGCACGCCAGGCACATGCCAAACGTTACGCCGACAACATCGAACGCGCGGGCCATCCCGAAATCCAGTTTGTTTTTGGTCAAAACCCAACCGCCGGGTCCGCCCATGTCGCTGGCATTGTGGTACCGCAAGCCAAACGCGATGCCATCCGGCAAGGCATGACTGACGCGCGCATCCAATCAAGCCTGCATTATCCCTGCGTGCATCAATTCACCGGCTTTGCCAATCAGGCGGGCACGGCCCAGCTGCCGATAAGCGAAGCTTTCACCGACCGCATGATCACGCTACCGCTCTATCCGGCGATGCCTGAAACAGCGCCTGACGAAATCATCGCCGAAATCGTGAGTTGTCTGAACCGGCTGTCGGACGCCGCATAAGCACAAAAACACCACCCAACACCCCTGCGTCAGTGTGTGTAGCGGGGCTCATTCGACACCCTCTAGCCCTGGCGTTCACAACGCGCTATACGGGTCGCCACTGACAAGCTGAATCGGCCAAGTCCGATGACGTAAACGCCTGTCATCCCCCAGACTTCCGAGGTTTTATCCTTGTCGAGACGTCTGGAACGCCGACATAGCTCAATTGGTAGAGCACCTGATTTGTAATCAGGGGGTTGGGGGTTCAAGTCCCTCTGTCGGCACCAATAAATCAATAACTTAGCACCGCCACAATCTCTCAGGTTTTCCTCGGGCATCACCCCGGGCATCATTCTGTGAGCCAATCATTTATTGACCATCCTTCGTTCGACAAGGCTTGAATAAGCTTTGACGCATTCGGGCAACATCGCCGTCTGACGCATAAACCGTCTTAGTCGAGATCCGAGTTGAGCTCATTTCGGCAGCGGTCCGGCACGCTTGCAGTCTCACGTTCTGCCGTCGGCCCCGCCGCTACCCCACCGGAGCAGAATTGCAGAACAGAATTTGCAAGTGAGCTGTGACGGTTTTCTGAAAAGTTGCAGCACCATCTGCTTGCACCTTGTCGGCGGCGGCGCGGTCAACTCTTCATATCGGCTTGAGTTGAGCTCGATATCAGCTTGTTGTTCATTATCCGCGTCAACAAATAGGCTGCGAAAGCCCGCAAGCATTGGCTCGGCAGGACCCGTCGGGTTCGGGCCATTTTCAATTAATCGCGTCATTGTTTTCGTATTCGCCGAAGTCGTCTGGTAACACAAAGGCGTCGTACACTAATCGAGAGGATGACCGCATGAACCGCGCGCTCTACAATTCCATGCGTGACCCAAGCATTCTTCTAGCGCTCTCCCCAGAGGAACTAGGAGGAAAAATCCTGTTCGCATTGCACCGCGGAAAACTTCCCATGTTTATGCTCCACTTTGTCGAGGAACAACTCTATCCGCGATCACACCCCGATGGGGCCTATCCCGACAACTCGCGATCAGAGGTCATGCATGCCGTTCGGGAAGCATGGTCGTGGTTGGAAGCTTCGGGGCTCATCATTCCGGCGGAAGGTGCCAATGGTCAGAACGGCTGGAGAGTGCTCACCCGTCGCGCACAAAAATTCGAGGATGAACAGGATTTCTCTGGTTTCATCTCAACACGCCAGTTGCCACGCGAAATCCTGCACCCCGCCATTGCCGAGCGGGTCTGGCACGCCTTTATCAGAGCTGACTACGATGAAGCTGTACACAAGGCATTCAAAGCCGTCGAAATCGCCGTTCGAGAAGCCTGCGGATACGATGAGACAGAATTTGGGGTGCCTATGTTGCGCAAAGCATTCAATTCGGAAAACGGGCCGCTGACCGACATGTCTTTACCGAAGCCTGAAAGGGAAGCCGTCCCGCACCTTTTTGCCGGTGCTTATGGCCGTTTTAGAAACCCGGTATCACACAGACACGTTGGTCTCGATGATCCAGTGCAGGCCATTGAGATCATTCTATTGGCAAGTCATTTGTTGCGGATAGTGGATCTCAACAAGTCAACATGACATGTGCACCATCAACCTTTGCTGGTTTTAGAACCAATTCAAAGCCTGACCACCTTACCGTTCCAGACTTCAAATAGATCAAACCAACCATGTGCGCGAAGACAGCTAGTAACCCAAGGCGCGCATATTGAACTGACTAACTTTGCCTGTCCTGGATCGCAGAAATGTAGAGAATGGTGGACACTTTAGGCAGGGTCGTGCGTCCTGAGGTAGTGGATAGATGTTGGTTGGCTCTGCGATAGAAAACGTCGGCTTTCATCAGCATTGAAAAATCGGTACTAACGTACGGTGATGTACGGTCAGCTGCCAAGGTTTATCGTGAAGCGGTTCAAAAGAAACTACGCTACCAGCTACATGGGAGGATGTGATGGCATCACAAACGGCGCTGCTTGGTGCCGCTGGCGAACACTTTGTCATGTGTGAATTGCTACGTCGTGGTTATATCGCTGCACTTGCGCCGCAGGGAGTGCCAAATACCGATATCGTGGTCACAGATTTGACAGGGCATCGATTGTGTACAGTTCAAGTCAAGGCGCGCAGAAACGCTGGTTCAGATGGTGGCTGGCACATGGCACTCAAACACGAAGAAATCATGGGTGATCGTCTCTTCTACTGCTTCGTCGACTTCGGCTCGACGCCAAAGGACCCCCCGCTTATTTTCGTAATGCCAAGCCGCATTGTCGCGGAGGTAATTCGTTCATCCCACCGTGTTTGGCTTTCAAACCCAGGAAGGAATGGACAGCAGCGCAACGATAGTAAGATGAGGCGAATGCTGCCTGACTACAGCAAGGCCTATCACCCCGAAACTACTCCATACACGGATGGGTGGATGGACCACTACAAGGATGCGTGGGATCTGCTTGGCATGGGGTAACACTGTACCGGCTGGATGTTGAAGACATAGTAGTTCCGCCCGTCCGGTGGCCGTATCAACTGCTCGATTGTCACAGAACCGTAACGGTCGCTATTGGTCCTTAATATCCATCGCACTAATGCAACACTACTTCTGCACCAGTTGAATAAGCGGACACTCGGTTGCATCGGATCTTTGCCGGAACCGTGGCACTCACAACCCACACCCGCATACGAGACGAGACCGCTGCAAGCTCAGCTTCAAGTTGTCCATAAAGTGCTCACAACCCACACCCGCATACGAGACGAGACCACAGAGACTACGCAGTCTCTGACATTACGTTCTACTCACAACCCACACCCGCATACGAGACGAGACCTCGGTTAGACGGCTTCACCAGGCCGATGTGATCGACCTCACAACCCACACCCGCATACGAGACGAGACCGATCGGAAGTCGTTCTGGCAGGGTTTGTTGAGACGCTCACAACCCACACCCGCATACGAGACGAGACCGATTGACCGCCACAGCCGCAGATCATGAAGGATGGCTCACAACCCACACCCGCATACGAGACGAGACCCCGACGACGAGGCCGGCGAGGCAGAGGGCGACGACCTCACAACCCACACCCGCATACGAGACGAGACCCCGCTACCGCAGAACAACAGCTAAAGGCCACATTCTCACAACCCACACCCGCATACGAGACGAGACCGATTGGCCGACACAGCCGATGATCATGAAGGATGGCTCACAACCCACACCCGCAAACGAGACGAGACCCCGACAACGAGGCCCACGAGG
>JAJFHI010000308.1 GCA_021775715.1 Hyphomicrobiaceae bacterium
CGCAATCGCTTGTCACTTGGCAATCAGCCCGCACAGAAAGTCCTTCGCCGCGTCTCGCGTGGACTGAAACGTTTCCAACAAGCCAACCCAGTCGGCAAAGCCCAACAGAACGTTGCCCACCACTACGACCTTGGCAACGAATTCTACAAACTGTTCCTCGACCGAGACATGTTTTACTCGTGCGCATATTTCCGGACGGAAAATGAGACCCTCGAAGACGCCCAGCGTAGCAAATGCCGATTGATCGCAGCAAAGATGGACTTACAGCCCGGACAGAAGGTGCTCGACATCGGCTCTGGATGGGGCGGGCTCGCCTGCTATCTGGCGCAGGTCGCCGACGTCGATGTAACCGGTGTTACGCTGTCGAAGGAGCAGCACGCGTTATCAGTCGCGCGTGCCAAAGAGCTAGGCCTTGAAGGTCGCGTTCGCTTTGAACTCAAAGACTACCGCAAGCTGACCACCAAATACGACCGCATCGTCTCCGTCGGCATGTTCGAGCACGTCGGCGTGCAGCACTACGACGAGTTCTTTGCAAAAATAAACGACCTGATGACCGAAGACGGCGTCATGCTGCTGCATTCGATCGGCCATATGAGCCCTCCGGGAACGGCAAGTCCCTGGCTCAGAAAGTACATTTTCCCTGGCGCTTACTCGCCAGCGCTTTCGGAAGTGTTCCCTGCGGTTGAAAACAACAGCTTGTGGGCGACGGACCTGGAATTCCTGCGCGTGCATTACGCCACAACATTGACGCACTGGTGCGAAAGGTTCGAAGCCAACCGCACCAAGATCGCTGAAATGTACGATGAAAAGTTCTGTCGGATGTGGGAGTTCTATCTGATCAGTTGCGAGATGATGTTCCGGACCGGATCGCAGGAAGTGTTCCACATGCAGCTGGCCAAAAAACGTGATGCGGCGCCCATTACGCGTGACTATGTAACGGAAACGCAGAGAAAATTCGAACAGATCGAACGCGAAGTAGGCCTGTAATCCAAGACCTATCAGCTCTTCAGGTTGCGTTCATTTTACATGTCGGATGAATGACACGCCCTATACTGGGCACGCTGAACTTGAGGAGTTATTTCAATGTCAAAGCACATATTAGTTGCCGTTTTTGCCTGTTTTACACTTTTTGCCAGCACAGCACCGTCGCTTGCTTGCGCTTGTTGCGGCACATGGAAAGTCGTCAACGTTGCACAAAATGACGTTCTCAATATTCGCTCAGGGCCAGCCGCGTACTTTTCGAAAATCAGTACGATCCCAAGTGGATCTGCGTGTGTAATCAAGACCGGTCAATGCAAACGCAACTGGTGCAAAGTAAGCTATGCTGGTTCAAAAGGCTGGGTCTCCAACCGCTACCTGCGTTACTTCAAAAACTAAAACCCCCGCGCATCAGGCCTTTTGGGCAAGGTACACCGTTTGCGTGAACTCGCGGTCTTGCAGCGGGTTATCGAATGTCACGCGCTCAGCGCGGGCTTCAGAAAACACGTCTGCCAGTCGCGCTGTGAAAGTCTCGTCTGGCAGCTCATTCGACCACAACCCAAACACGCCACGTGGTTTGAGGTGTCTTGCAAATTTGCTTAACCCCTCAGGTTGATAGAACGCCGCGTTTTCCGGACTGAGGAAAAACTCCGGCGAATGGTCGATATCGACGAGGATGGCATCGAACTGGCGGGCGGGGGTTTTGGCATCAAGACCTGCCGACGATGTCGCAAGCTTAAAGAAATCTCCCAGGACAAATGCACAGCGCGTGTCGTTGACCAGACCTGGCCCGAGAGGCAGCAATCCTGTCTCATGCCAATCGATAACCGCTTCCAAAGCTTCAACGACCAACAGTGAACCGACCGCATCAGACTCAAGAACGGCCTGCGCGGTGTAGCCAAGTCCCAGTCCACCTACGACAACATCTAGGTCGTGACCGTGAAGTTCACCAAGGCCCAACTTCGCCAGCGCGATCTCTGACGCCGTAAACAAGCTCGACATCAGGTGCTCTTCGCCAAGCTTAATCTCGATCACCTCGACACCAAGCGAAAACTCACGCCTCCGGCGCAGAGTCAACGCACCAATTGGCGTCGGCCGATAGTCGAGTTCTTCGAAATATTTGCTCATCTGACCTTGTCGGCGATCAGACGCACAACATCAAGGACCTTCGTCACGCCGTAGCAAGCGTTGGCTCAACGACGTCAATATCAGCGTCGGTCTGACGGCGCTCTGCAACAACAAGACATGCCAACGACACGATCGCGGCAACCGTCGCATAACCGGCAGCGCTGAGTGGACCAAAATCACCAATGAGAAGATGCGCGACCATCGGTGCTGTACCGCCGAAAACCGCAAAACTAACATTGTACGATACCGACAAACCTGACATCCGCGTCCCTTTTGGGAAAAGCGTGCCCACATACATTGCCGTTAGACCAATATAGGGGCCGATCACGCAGGCCAGTCCCAACTGCCCGGCAAGAACAAGGGCTGGGTTATGATGTCCCATCAGCCAGAACAACGGGAATGCGAACACAATCATCGCCGTAGCAGCCACCTTCATAACACGCGCCACACCATATCGATCGCCGAGGTGCCCGCCGAACAGAACGATCGGCACGAGCACGATCATACTGATGGTGTTGACTTCCAAGCTCTGTGAATTCGTCAGTCCGGAAACTTGAACCATGTACGTCGTGAGATAGACGAACACCATATAGAAGTTAATCGCCGAGAAAATAGCGATACCGGCCCCAAGAAGCATCGACTGCCAATGCTCTTTGAATGCTTCAACTACCGGACTCTTGCTATCCGGCGCAACTTCAAGCGCCCCGTCGTCCGGCATATGCTGGCGCAACAGCAGCGCTGCAATGCCAACAGCCGAACCCATCAGGAATGGAATACGCCAACCCCAGGTCGCAACCTGGTCGGCGGTCAAAACGACATTGATAAGCGCTGCCACCGCCGAACCCAGTAATACGCCGCAAGCTGCGCCCGCATTCGACCAACTGCCGTAAAACCCGCTTTGACCCTCGGGTGCCTGCTCTGCCAAATACGTCACTGACCCAGTGTATTCGCCACCAACCGACGCACCCTGCAAAAGCCGTAGCACAATCAATAAAACCGGCGCAGCAACACCAATTGTCTCCCACGTCGGTAGCAGGCCGATCATCGTCGATGGGATTGCCATCAACATCGTTGAATAGAAGAGTACCTTTTTGCGACCAATCCGATCGCCCAGATGACCGAATATTGCAGAGCCAAGCGGGCGGGACAAGAAACCAATCGCAAACACGGCGAGCGACAGTAACAGCGACATGCTGCTGTCATCGGCTGGGAAAAACATCTTTCCTATAACCGCTGCAAAGTAGCCATAAACCGCGAAATCATACCATTCGAGAACATTACCAGACAATCCGGCTGCAATCATACGCTTGTTCATATCTAGGGCTTCCTATGTTTTCATAAATAGCGGTGCATCACGACAAGCGCGTCGTGGGGAATGTCTCGTTCGATGGCGCCAAGATCAGCGTCTTTATCGTGTTGCATCTCAGAGGCATAGAATGCGTCCGTCTGCGGCAACATCATCGAAAACTCGGGCATGTAATCGACGGCAACCTCTGCTTTGCCAACCGTGAAATCGAGCACATGTCCACCAGCCGTTTTATCGGCTGAAATGAAATGCAAGTGGTAACCAGGAAGGTTGATGCCGGCGACATATTGCGGGCACCGGAAGCCAACAACCGTGCCTTCAACGTCCACAAACGGGAATACCGATTCTTGTTTCGCTACGTCCGCCAGCGGCGGGTACGGCTTGGATTGACGCGGGATACTGCGGCACACCATCTTCGCAAACGTTCCGGTAATGCGAATGGCATGGAAGATATTTCGGGTCGGAAGCAATGTATCTTCGTCGCGTTCAAATCGATCAAACGTGGTGCCTGAAACAAGTTGGTGATGTTCGTCAATGTCGAAGCTAGTGACGACAGCAAACGGTGTCGTCAGCGACAGATCCGGCTGGATGACCGTACCGTCGTGCTTGACCTGATAGACTTGGCCATCAAGAATGATCATCTCCCCATCGAGATGATCAAATGTTCCGATGCCGAAATCACCATGGCTTAACAATTCGCGAAGCGTGACCTCGCCATCGTATACGCCGTTTAGAAGGGCGCTGAGTGTTGAGACCTGCGTTAACGTATCGTGATCTTCTGAGTTGCCGGAGCCAATGCCGTGACAATTGTCTTTTTGATCGAGCATACTCGCAATACCACCGCGCTCAGAAAAAACCTGATTATCCAAATAGCGGTATCACAAACAATTTAACGTTCGGTTCAGCACGGGCGGTATTAAGCATTTGGCAATACAAAGAGGCGGCGAACCAGATTTATCGATCAAAACCGAAGAGGAAAGACGACGGGTTGGCTTGCGCGCCCAACGTCCGACCGGAAAACGTGCCGCATACCTCAACCATACACAGACCGAGCGGTCTGGCTGGCCTAGAGTGCCGGCCCCATTGCCGCCACCGCAAACATAGGCAGCATTATATTTTTGGTCTGAGCAACGGCGACGATTACAAAAAGACCAAATGTCCGGCCGGTCTCACAGCATTGATTGCAAATTCCGCTCTATGTTTCTGGAGGTTAACGAAGATATGGCGCGCGATTTGTGACCTGCGTTCTCTACCCGTTTGTGTCTTTGTAACCAAGCTCAAACAAGGCATTGCATCACCTGTATGAGTGACGCTATCAAGAGCACCACGATCAACAGCGCTCTGCGCCGGCCATTTGTCAGATTGAACAAAATGAATCAACGAAAAACCGCCCTCATTACCGGTGTAACTGGCCAAGATGGGGCCTACTTGTCGCGCCTTTTGTTGGATAAAGGCTACAATGTTCATGGTGTGAAGCGGCGCTCTTCGTCCTTCAACACGGAGCGAATTGATGATCTTTATCAGGATCCCCACGAGCACAAAACGCGGTTCCACCTACACTACGGCGACCTGACAGATTCCACCAACCTGATCCGCCTGATCCAGGAAACGAAGCCTGACGAGATCTATAACCTGGCCGCACAGAGCCATGTGCAGGTCAGTTTTGAAACGCCGGAATATACCGGCAACGCCGACGCACTTGGAACATTGCGCATGCTGGAAGCGTTGCGCATTCTGGGCATGGAAAAAACCGCCCGCTTCTATCAGGCCTCAACATCCGAGCTTTACGGCAAGGCACAGGAAACGCCACAAAGCGAAACGACACCATTTTACCCGCGCTCGCCTTACGCAGTTGCAAAGATTTACGCCTACTGGATCGCTGTGAACTATCGCGAGGCGTATGGCATTCATGCTTCGAACGGCATCTTGTTCAACCACGAGAGCCCTATCCGAGGCGAGACCTTTGTGACACGCAAGATCACACGCGCAGTCGCTGCCATTGAAGCCGACCTCCAGTCATCGATCTTCCTTGGCAACCTTGACTCCAAGCGTGACTGGGGTCACGCACGCGACTATGTCGAAGGCATGTGGCGCATTGTGCAACAGGACGAACCAGACGACTACGTTTTGGCAACCGGTGAAACCCATTCGGTGCGCGAATTCGTCGAGCTTGCTCTGAAAGAAATTGGTCGTGAAATTTCTTGGGAAGGCGAAGGCGTCGATGAAGTCGGCAAGGATGTAAAAACCGGCGAAGAGCTCATCAAAATCGATCCGCGCTACTTCCGGCCAACCGAAGTCGACCTTCTTCTGGGCGATCCAACCAAAGCGAAAGAAAAGCTTGGCTGGCAACACACAACAACGTTCCCTGAATTGGTAAAAGAAATGGTTGCCTCCGACCGCGCGATGGTTGCACGCGAAGCATGGCGCCGTGACAGGTCTGCATAACCAAATGGTCCTGTGTGGGCCGGCAGTCCGGACAAGGTAAGGTTGAAGATGGCTGAGTTACCCGCTGCTGAACGTTCCATGGGCCACGACACCGTGTACAAGCTTGCTGGCAAACGTGTGTTCGTTGCCGGTCATCGCGGCATGGTCGGCGCGGCCCTTGTCAAACGCCTCGAACATGAGAACTGCGAAGTGCTCACAGCCGGGCGGGATGTGATGGATTTGCGCGATCAAACCGCCGTGCGCAGTTGGATGTCGGCTGAAAAACCCGATACTGTCATCTTGGCTGCCGCCAAGGTTGGCGGGATCTTGGCCAACGATACCTATCCCGCAGACTTTCTTTACGAAAACCTGGTCATCGAGACCAACGTGATTGAATCAGCTTTCCGCCAGGATGTCGGGAAACTTCTGTTTCTCGGCTCATCCTGCATCTATCCGACACTTGCACCGCAGCCGATCCCGGAAGACGCGCTTCTAACGGGGCCGCTAGAGCCGACCAACCAGTGGTACGCGATCGCAAAGATCGCCGGACTAAAGCTTTGTGAAGCTTACCGCAAACAACACGGAGTCGATTATGTATCGGCAATGCCAACCAATCTCTACGGACCTGGCGACAACTACGATCTGGAAAAAAGCCACGTCATTCCCGCTCTGATCCGCAAAGCGCACGAAGCAAAACAAAAGCAGGCTGCTAGCATACCAATCTGGGGGACGGGCACACCACGCCGCGAGTTCCTGCATGTCGATGACGCCGCCGACGCCATGATACATTTGCTAAAGACCTACTCCGGCGCCCAGCACGTCAACGTCGGCTCGGGTGAGGATGTAACGATCCTGGAACTCACACGTCAGGTCTGCGAGATCGTTGGCTTCCAGGGTGAAATCACTACCGACCCGTCAAAACCGGATGGTACTCCGCGCAAGCTAATGGATGTTTCAACACTGTTTTCGACCGGTTGGAAGCCGCATTACAGTCTGCGCGACGGGTTGGAGCACGCCTATCGGTGGTTCAATGAAAATATCGAAACCGCACGCATGAGCGCTTAGTGGGCCGCCCCTTACGAGGATCACGCCACCGCTGAAATTGACATGTAGTTTCTGCCGTCTGTGTGCAAGTCCGCGTCTGATCCGGAATTTTGATAAAGCGACATGGTGAAATAGTCGCCTTGAGACACAGCGAACAAACCAGTCGCGAAACCCGCGTAGTTGACGATTAACGGAAGCAGAGTAAACGCCTGTCGCACGTCGGACGAATTGAAATGTTCTACAAGTATGTAATTCGTAGTACCTACAGCGGACGTTACCTGGAGATACCCATGTAGCAAGACCGATGACACGCCCGCGGGAATTGTAAATCTTTCAGAGTCGGTCCCGATATCAAGATAGCCGTCCGTATCGAAATCCTCGGTATCAAAGTCGATAACGGTCGTCGTAGCCGTGGGGATGGCTGTGGCTGTTGTTTGGATACCTTTCGCGCGCGAGGCGAACGGCGTGAAGGCCGGGGTTGTGTTTGGTAACGACACAGCGCCCGTGTCTTTATCAACAACGATGGCCTCATGGAATGTTGATCCGTCGGGGGAAACCTTCACATGAAAATCATCGTCGCCAGTTGTGCCAAATTCGGCGCGACCGGAGAACCCTGTTTGATACAGCAAGCTTGCCGTGTCACCGGCCGCATTTTTGTTGATCTTTAGCTGATGGCCATTGCCTTCGTGATTTAGGAGCGCGGCAGGGCTTGCTACAGAAAGCCTGTTTGTTGTGTCCGCCGTGGCGTTAACCCCGACAAGTGGCGTTGGATTAACTGACGCTGGTCCGCCGCCTCCAGTCCCTACAGAACTCCATTGCATTCCGTCCCAAACAACAAGCGCGCTGCTCTCTTCAACCCAGGCCCGCCATCCAGTTGCCGGTTGGTAAAAGGCCCAAGCGCCGTCCTGATACGCACCGACCTTGCCATCCTGCCCGGCCCAGGCTGCTGACGCAGATGATCCGATAATATAGCGGTCGCCATCTGCTGGCGTCGAAGGTGGCGTCGTCAAATCATCTCGTAAAACCGACAAATGAACGAGTGCATCAAGCGCACGCAGCGCTTCGTTGTGCGTCACATGCTTTTGCGCTTGTGCTGGCGCGATATACGGGAGATTGAGATTAGGGCTGCTGTCCATGCCGGTCCGCTCCATATTTGTGTTGAAACGATAGTACGGGCAGGTTTTGGTGGCGGGGATAGCGGTCCAGGACAAAAATAGGCTGCAAATCACGCGGTTGCACCCCGGACGCATTGAACAATCAGCGCGCTCAGAGTTTCCACGACGCCGAGAATAATCTAGGCGGGATGCCATTTGTGAGCCAAAAGTCCAAGCATCGATCCCGCAATTGCAGTGGCGAGCAGCACGTAGTGCGCAGGAATGCCACGGACGGTTCCAATGAGAGCAAACCCGAGACAGATCGCGATCGTCTCAGTCGCGGCGATCCCGTCAATGCATCAACCGGAAGTACCCACAGCCAAGCGCCGACGGCCACGGCATGTGTGAGCAGACGCGGCAACACAGGCAGCATGTAAGATCATCGATAAGTGAAACCAGCACTAGCGCCAGCGACCAACGTTATTCTTACGCTGTCCAATCCAGATGACAGCCACAGCCATGCGATCAGGGCGACAGGGACAACTGCTGCACCCGTACCGGTTGGTATCGGTTTTTTGAAACGAACGCGCATTCGGCCCTTCCAGAATACTACGCGTGACCACCGTGTTGATGAAGCGGCCCAGCGTTAAACGCGTAATTACAGCGGTGCCCAAAAAAGCGCCTTTGCGTAGCAAACGCACCAACAATCCATATGGATTGAGTTTACCTGATTTGCGATTGTAAAGGGATGCAGAAAAGACTCCGCCCAGCCCGCACTGAGACTTTTGAACACACCATTTCAGGGTTGCTTACAAAGCGCCGTGACATGCTTCACGAAGCAGAACGGATACGGGATCGCCAAGCTGAGATCAGAAGCGATGTGCAGGCCTTAGACCGCACTCTTTCAGCACTTGGGTTTAAAGGCGACATAGACGCCACCATGCCCCGTCAGAAGAGAAACGTAATCTTTGGAAGGGGTGAACTTCTCAGAGCCATACTGGATGAACTGAGAGACGCAGAAGGCCCTCTAAGAAGCCGTGAGATTGCACAGGCTCTTATTGCTGTACGTGGGGAAGATCCGAGAGATCAGAAGTACATTGCAGACCTAACACGGCGCGTGGGCAAGGCACTGAGACCACTGAGAGTTGTGGGTTCTGTCGCAACGATCAAGGATTCCAGCGGTTGCTCAATGTGGAAACTCAGTTAGCGCCTCTTTCTAGTTCGAGGTTTGGGAGTGTTGACTACACGTTTCTTGCGAGCAGGTCTCTTTTTTGCTGATGCCTGCTTCTCAAAAGACGGCATCACTCGGCACATGAATTCATGAAACAACGGTACCGTGAAAGCGGTGTCGCCGTATGATGGGGAATATACGGTACCCTTCTTTATCAAGCTTCCGCGTATTGGTGCCAGCGACTCAACCCTCGCACCCAGTGCATTCGCTATGTCACCAGATTTGTACGGTCCGCCGCCTAGTGACGCCATTGCACGAGCATATAGTTTTTCCTTGTCGGTAAGCTGGTCGAGCCGAAAGCGGAAAAAACTCTCATCCAAGCTTGCCGTTGCTATTGGGTGCGCAGCCTTGGCTGCAGTGATGCTGATGCTTTGCCCCTGCGCACTGTTCCAAGCGTGCTTCCCCCACTCTTGAATGAAGTAGGGATATCGAAGGGTTGCTGCCATGATCTCGGCCAATGCTGCTTTACTAATCTTTGCGCCTTCACGCTGCAGCGGTTCGACAATGGCTCTGCAAGCTTCATCGACAGGAAGCTCACCAATGCCCACGCTTTCAAATAGCCTTTCCGAATACCCTTTAGCCTCTCCCATCAGACCAACGACTTGAGGCAGGCCACCACCCACGAGAAGCAAAGGGAGAGAATTTTGGGAAACTCGATGCATTGCCATAATGAGCGCCACAAGATCCTCGCGGCTTAGCATTTGCATCTCATCGATTATCAGTACTATGGCGGTGTTGCGCGAGGCTGCAGCTTTCCCAACGATTTCGAATACGTCCGGTAAATCATCTGCAATGTTGCCAGAATCTGCGGTCCCTACTAGCGGGTCAAAATCAAGCGCGAACTCTAGTTCACCGTGCTTCAGTCTAGCGACCTTAGTAAATGAAGCGACGCCACGAAGTCCTGTCATTACAGCATCACCAACCTTCTTGGTGAAATCCATTTGAAGTAACATTTGACTAAAGCGAGACCCGATCTGATCGCGCAAAGATCTGTTGTCATCGGCCTCAAGCATTAGACTGCGCTGTTTTTCGTGGTCAGCGATGTTCGCGACTGTTTTTAACAGTACGGTCTTGCCAACCCCACGAAGACCAGAAAGGACAAAATTTTTCGCCGACCTACCTTGTCCGATGCGTCGCATCGCTACGGTTATGTCTTCAAGTAAAACGTCGCGACCAGCCAAGACGGGTGGTTTGCTCCCGGAGCCGGGGGAGAAGGGGTTCCTAACGGGGTCCATGGGAATTCCAGTTATTGGTAGTTTATGTGATTTTGATAAACTACCAATAACTGTAGTCGACGGCGAGTCATATCGCTTGCAGATGCCAGCGCTGTGGCGCGCGATCAACGAAATTTATCGAACGAATGGCTGGCAAAGACCTTCTGAGGTCTCCTGACTGAGATGTGGAGCAAACTCTGTTAGCAGTTGCGGCGTAATCCTACTGAAGTTTGGCTCTCTTTCTCTAACTCGCTTAATCACATCTGCTTCGACTTGAAGAAGTTCACACACTTGCTGTTCTGCCAGCAAATATGACGCCACGTCCGTCGTTAAACCAAGTGCGTGCCGCGAAGAAATCTGATGACTAAATACTGTCGCAAGCCCTTCTTCGATCACCTTCGCCGAGCGGTTGCCGCTTGGTGATAGGAGGTGGATAACTTCGTGGGCGAGTTGAAAAAGCGCACGCCTTGGGTTTTGACAAGCCGAAATTGTTAATTGAATTGCAACGTGCTTCCGGTCACCGGGATACCAAACTTTTGGTGTGTTGCCACAAAATTCAATTCCGATTGGTGTCCAGTCTCTATCCCGTGGTCCGTATGTGGACTCAGCTTCGTGCAAAAGTTGACCAAGTTGAGTAGTCAAAGTCCATGTGTGCCCAACCCCATTATCTAGCGCCTGACAGTGAAAGCCGTGAACCGCCACATTAGAAAACACTTTGAAACTTCCTTTTCTTAGCCATTTTTTCCGTCCTCTAAGATCACAATCTGTGATCTTAGGATGCGTTATGCTCTGCCCGCTGCCAATAGCCTTTCCACAGTCTTGATACTGGAGCCGCTAGGCCAAGCCCGATAATGCGCTTGGCTAGTGCACCATTGTCTTTGGCGCGATGGTCTTCCAAAAACGCCGCGTGTCTTGCATATGCTCCTAGATGCTGCGGTGATACATGATGGTGTTGACCGGCAACCATCAATCGCAACCGTGAAAAGAAGCTCTCAGCTTGGTTTGTATTCTTGCCGTTGTCCGAATACGCAAGGCTGTGATTGATCCGCTTTGTTGGATAGCGGGTTGCGAGAACATCCCAGTGGCCTGCTTCGTCGGCATGAACTTCTGTGCCGGGGATCACTGTTTTAAAGATGATATCTACGCCATCGGATTCGTGATCCACAACCGTTGTCAGGGTCCGGCCACGGCGTTGGCGCATGACAACAACAGAGCGGCGCTTGCCTGTCTGGTGTTCCTTTAAGCGGCGGTCTTTGCGGTCTTCAACGCGGTTTTCAGGTTTTACAGAACCACCAAACCAAGCACCATCAACCTCAACAATTCCAAACAGCTTTTCACTGGCTGTTTCAGATGACATCGCCTCACGGATTTTGTGTGAGAGTACCCATGCCGTTTTGTGCTGCACATCAAGGTCACGCGACAACTGCATTGCCGACACGCCTTTGGCTGCGTTCGAGATGATCGCAATCGCTGCAAGAATGTCGGTGAAGGAAAGCTTGCGTGACGCGAATAGTACCCGACGTTACCGAAAACTGATGGTGACATGCCTTGCACTTAAACTTGCGGCGCGTTGTGATCTTGTAAGGATCAACACCACCACACCTTGGGCACACAGCCTCGCCCTTGGTTTCTGGCCAACGAAGCTCGCAAAACCACGCATAGGCTTTGTCCTCTCCCATACTGAAGACGCGCTTCAGGGAGAGAGTCCTTGCCTTTGCTGTGAGTTTGAAGTTTGTTGCCATGACCATCATATGTGGGGGTGTTAGACCTCATATATGATGTCTTGATTCCTCATTGTCAAGGGTGTATATCCTCATTAATGAGGATATTTTGGAGATCGCCATGCCTGGAGCCCCGCCAAAGGCCGAAAAACGCAAAGAAAACCCGGTCAACGTCGAATACGAGACCAAGGTCAAAAACCTTCTGAAGGGGGAGCTAAAGCGGCGAGGTGTCACCTACGCCAAGCTGGCACAGCTTCTGACAGAAATAGGGGTTGTAGAAACCGAAAAGAACCTGAACAACAAGATCGCAAGGGGCGGGTTTTCAGCGGCGTTTATGGTGCAATGTCTAGAAGCGATTGGTTGCAAAGAGCTGCGTATATAAGTCTTGCTTTGTGGTGCGTGCAGTTAGGCGGGTTATTACATGCCATTTACACACGCAGTGAACCCCCAAGCATGAACAGGTACTGTAAGGATCATAAACACCCCACCGCATCTCATAAAAATGGATTGCCTTCTTCCGATTTGGGGATTGAACACGCTCGCAAGGATCAGATAAACAGCGCTGAACCCACCGACCACAAAGAATATGATCTTTGCCAACAATGGCGCATGGCCGAGGCTGCGCAGCAAGCCGTTAGAGCAGCGTACCTGCAAACCATGATAGGATGGCTCGGTCTCGGCGGACTGATTGCTACTGTCATCTACGCGGCGAAAGCAGCCTTCGGCGCAGTCGATGCCGCCAGTTCAGCTGCAAAATCTGTCGAAGACACTGTCCGAATTGAGCAGCCAATTGTTCTCATCCACAAAATTCATCCTGGCGAATATGGTGCGCCCACCGTTCCAATCGAATTCTGTATTTCCAACTTCGGAAAGTCTCCCGCCATCCTTATTGAAGTTTTCGCGCGTTCGTACCTGCATGACGAATTGCCACCGCACCCTCCGGAAGTTCCGGAAGATCTGAAGCCGTTGGCTGAGCGAGTCCAAGGGCGAGTATTGGAGCCGGGAAAACCGATGACCCAACGTGCCCTCTCCGTGCCCAGAGAAGACGATTTTCAGGAGTTCACGTCTGGGCAGACGAAGAAGAGGTACCTGTTTGGCCACGTCATATATGAAGACATCTTTGGCCAGAAGCGAAAGACTGGATTTGGATTCCAGCTTCTGGGTGCTTACGTCGCCGTTAGTCGAGTGGGTGGCAAAACCTTCAACTACGACATTGAAATAAAATAGTGATCCCAACAAAATAACAATATGCACGACATCCTTTCCTCGCCCTGCATAACAAATTCATCAAGCGCTTAGTGGCTTGGTGCGTTTGCTACGCAAAGGCGCAAAAAAGCGAAAAGCGCTATCAGCACATCAAGGCCCTTCGTCCACACCATCCGTCCAACGAAACGGATACGAACAGGCGGCGGCGCCGGTAATCAAAGCCTCATACCCGAACTGAAATCACGCGACCCCAGCCCAAATCCTATCGTCGACCTACACGACATTGACGAATTGCGCGGCATCAGCGCAAACCAGGCTAGCGGGACAGCCTTAGAAACGCTATCTGCGATGCCTTGAGCGCCTTTGACATCGAGAGAAACGAATTACCCTTGCGCCCCCACGCAATTTGGAAAAAACTGTAGCACGGCAAAAAAAACTGAAATAACCAGCTACCATTCAAAAAAAACAAAAAAAATCCGCTAACAACGCGGACAAAACAACATGAGCAAGAAATCAATGATCAAATGCTTCCTCTCAATAGACGACATTCAATACCTTGCGCATGACGTCTGATCAGTCTTCTATACGGCCGTGGCTGATCGTCCTTGGGCTAGCCATGGCACCTGCGGTCGGCAACGGATTTGCACGCTTTGCCTATGGTCTGTTGTTGCCAGCAATGCGTGAAGACCTGGGCTGGAATTATACTGAAGCCGGGTGGATCGGTACGGCGAACGCTATTGGATACTTTATCGGTGCGATCCTTGCTCTAAAAATCATTCGCCAGGTGTCACCAGCGCGAATATTTTTACAAGGTATGGTTTGGACTGCCGTCGCTTTGTTGCTATCAGGCATCACAAGCGATTTCTGGATGCTGACCGTTTTGCGCATCGTCACCGGCATCACAGGTGCCGTGATCTTTATTGCTGGCGGCGCGTTGGCATCGACGTTGTTTCGCGATAACCCATCCCGCAGCGCACTCGCCATCGCTGTGTATTTCGGCGGAGGCGGATTGGGTGTGCTGCTTTCGGGCATTCTTATACCGATCCTGTTTGACCATTTAGGACCGCTGGCGTGGTCGGAAGCCTGGCTGGTGCTTGGTGCTCTGAGCGCCCTGGCCGTAGTGCCGTCCTATGCCGCCATCTCTGCATTGCGCATCCCCGCACCAGCACCCCAGCCCGCGGTTCCGGCACGACTGCCGGTGCGCCGTTTGCTTGCATTGCTAATTGGCTACTTCACGTTTGGCGCCGGGTACATTGTCTATATGACATTCCTGGTTGCGTGGATGCGTACCAATGGCGCCTCCACCGGATTGGTTTCGGCAACTTGGGCTATCATCGGCATCTCTATCATGGCGTCACCGTTCCTTTGGCGACCGGTATTGGCGGCCTCCCGCGGCGGCATGGCGCTGGCGTTGGCCTGCACAGCAACCGGCACCGGGACACTTCTACCATTGCTGTTTCCCGGACCTATCGGCGTATTAATATCAGCCGCTCTTTTTGGTTCCTCTATTTTTATCACGGCAAGCGCGGTCACAAGTTTCAGTCGCACATACCTAGCGGAAGAACTCTGGGGGCCTTCTGTCGCTCTCTTCACAATCGTTTTTGCCGTAGGACAAACAATTGGGCCGACCGTCGCCGGCCTAATCTCCGACCAAACCAACACAGTCACGGTCGGATTGGCAGGTGCGGGCGTAATCCAATTGCTCGGTGCAATTGTCGCCACTCGGCAAAAGCCTTTGCTGCCTTGACAGCAGCGTTATTTGAAGCCGAGCATTGGCCGACCTGACACCAAATGCCGGGCGCACGCGTCAGCCGTCGTTCTCATCGGTACTGACTTCATTGAGCACGGCAAGAAGCGGCGTCAGGCCTTCGGCGTCTTCAAGCTTGAAAATCTCGATATCGGCCCGTGCATTTTCTTTCCATCCCGATATTTCCAACATTCGATGCGCTTTGGAAAACAAACCATGGTTGCGGATGACGGGCATCTCGTTGATTTCTTTTTTCTCGTCTTCTTGTAACCCAAGCTTATCAACCATAACCTTGCGCGCTTCGGTGATATCGGTATCGCTAAGTTCCTGTTCTTCTGCTTTGAGCTTTTTGAATTCGTTGCGCTTGGGCCAACGCACAAGATCAAGATCACTCATCACTCCGGCAAGCTGATTCATTGCCAGCGCTTTTGCTGACTCG
>JAJFHI010000309.1 GCA_021775715.1 Hyphomicrobiaceae bacterium
GCAGGGCAACAAGACACAGCCCGTGCCGAGCAAAACCAAAAAATGCAGCAGCAGATGGAAAAGCTCGGCGACATGATGAACGACCAGAAGAAGCTGCAGGAAGAGACATTCGAGGAACGCCGCAAGAAGCAGGCCGATAAGGCCGCCAAAAAGAGTGGCCAGCGCAGCGGCCAGGAAAATAAGGGCCAGCATGGTCAAAAGCGTGGTTCCCAGACAGGCCAGGGCAAGCCAGGGCAGGAAAAGCGCTGGGGTGGCAAGCGTGCGCAAAGCAGCGGCAAGAAGGCTCGGCCAAAACCTGGTCAACAGGGAGAGCAGCAAGGTTATGGCCGTCAAAAACTCGGCCAGCGCCAGAAACGCCTCCAGAAAGAACTCAACCGCATGAAGCAGGAGCTTAGTGAACTTGGTGCCGGTGGTAAGAAGGGTTTGGAAAAAGCCGAACAGGCAATGGAGCAGGCGCAAAAGGCTTTGAAAGAAGACCGTCTAGGTGACGCCACGCAGCAGCAGGGCCGCGCGCTTGATCAGATGCGCGAGGGCATGAAGGAACTTGCTCAAGAGTTGATGGAGAACTCTCCACAGCGTTACGGCGAGGAGAAAAACCAGCGTGACCCGCTTGGTCGACCACAGGCACAGCAGGGCCCGAACCAAGGCAATTCTGTCAGAGTGCCGGACGAGATCGACAAACAGCGTGCGCGTGAAATACTAGAAGAACTCCGCCGCCGCGTTGGCGAAGTGCAACGACCACCGGTCGAGCTGGAATACATCGAACGGTTGCTGCGAAGATTTTGAGTTTTTCTCGCAAGGGGCGGTGCACCGTTTGCTAGTGCGATGTGCCCCTGCGAGGGCGCGCCGCTGAGCAGCGTTGGTCGTTGGTTGTGTCGCTGCGGTTTTTCGCATTCTCTAATAGGTGCTCTGGCTAACCGAGCTTTTACATCCTCGGCTACCGGCACAAACGTTTTTGTCCGCAACACCGAGGAGAGCTGACCGGCCGGTTGGCCGGTGAATATGGCGGACTGCCTATTTATCAATCCTGACACCGATGCCTGCGATCGCGTTGTGGCTGTTGAGGTTGGTTTTGACCCAGCCGTCGGGTGGTTCGGTGCCGCTCGACCAGCGTTGGAACTGGCGATAGAGATCTCCGAACAAGCCTATCTCGGTGCCATCCTGTGACGTCAATGGTGCGAGATACCTGGCAAGCGTAAACTTGTACTCGACAAAATATGAGACTTTGGCAATACGCAATTCGATGCCGACAAGACCTTGCGCCATTGGTCCTGTGTATTGATACTCGTAGCTGCGGTTGGCGTCGCCTTGAACCTGGACTTCGCTGTGCGGGAGATTGACGCCGGCGCCAAGTCCGACGTAAGGCCAGACATTTCGCGAAATGGCGCCAAGGCGCATCAAGCCGTTCACACTCAGCATGTTGTGGCCGTGGCTGAACTCGAGGCGCTCGAATAATGCGCTAAGCGGTCCGTTGGACGAAACAGGTTGACCACCGATCTGGCCCGTGGCTTTGACGGTTTGCTTTAGGTCGGCGATGGTTTTTGAGTGCGTGAAATCGAGCATGCTGCCAAACCGTCCTTCACCGGCCCAACGGATAACTCGCGCTCCGTAGTAGATCGGGGATTTGAACGGCTTTGCATCCCAGGCGACGTCCTCGACTGTGAAGTCGTGAACGCCCGGTTGTGTTGCAGTGACGTCCGAAGGGTATGTATAGGGGGCGCCACCGTATCCCGCGATCATCCATTCGCGAGTAAGCGGTATGTCCTTGATGTCGCGACCCGCGGTCTTTTGATCTGTGGTGTCTGTGGCGGTCGGCGCTGTGTCTGCACTGGCATCGTCTGTGTTGACATGTAGAACATCTGCCGCCAGTGAAAAACAAATGGTGGCGGCGGCGAGGCTGCGGCAGACGAGATCCCAATGTGACGATCGCCGGTCCGTGCCGTAGGCTGGCCACAGAGCAGATGTGGTGTGCGCTGTTGATGTGGTTGATGCTAGGCTGTCAGTCATAATCCCCCCGTCGCATGGCCAACCCACCCACATTAGAGACGATGGCGTGGCCATGTCCACAAACTAGCGCGTCCGAATGAAGCTGGATAATAGCGCGGTTGGTCGCATGCGACATGCGGGGAAACCGCTCAGGAGACGAGGATCAGGGTCCCGTAACCGATGTCTGAGGTTTTGCCAGATGCTCCAGCATGCTGTGGATAGCGATGATCTGTGGTGCTTTACGGGTCAGGTAGTCGTTGCTGGTGAATCCCCACCAATCCCAGCAGCCTTGTGGATTGACCGGGCTCGTACTTGTCTGTGGAAACAACACAATTAGCCGGTTCGTGTCGGCCCAGCGACTGAACCCTGTCTCCTCGATAAAGCTTCCACCAACGAATTGCCGGTTCTGTGCGCAGCCATGATACGCGACATGAATGCGGCACGTTTCATTCGCACATGTCTCGGGAAGATAGACCGCGCCGGTTACAGCCAAGCCATGGTCGCCGAGATCTTTCGTAAACGGCCGCTGATCGAAACGTAGGAAACGTCCCGCTCGTGCCGCCGATGGGGGGTCGAGCGTGCCGTAGATGTGCGCGAGCAAAGCGCCAGCTTGATCGTAATCGCAATCGACGACATATGGCGTGCCAGTTTTGTCGCAAGCGCTGCCGTCTGTTTCTGTCACGAAGGCATGACCTGCGTCGGTGTCAGAGACCATGAGGATGTTTGATTGTGGCACTCCGACATCGCGGTAAAAGTCACCGGCGGCCATGACAATCGGCGGTTCGACTGTGCGATCGGAACGCCCGGTAAACAAATAGATTTTGTCACCGGTAATATCGGAAATTGGTGCGATAAACCCACGTGTCGCGCGGTCCCGGGCCTTTGCGGCAAGGCTTTTGGCATCGGGGACTCCCCAAGCCTGCAAGCTGTGGCGCATGCAGCCGTTGACGGCTTTTGAAAGATTGAGAAAAGCCGTTCCGGGCCCCGGGATAACGTCGGCAAACGTGCTTTCTGCACAGCCGTAAGGTCCGCCAGCGATTATGCCGGCACCGACGACCAGCTCACCGTGTGCAAACTGGAATTGACCGGCCATGTATGCGCCCGACGAAATGCCGGAAACGGATGTCTCTTTGATGTTCGCGCCGAGCTTCGGTAGTTCTCTTGAATCGGCTTTGTCTTTGCTGGGTGGCGTTGGATCACACGCTGCGACGAGCACGCCTAATGCAAGCAGTACAATACCTAATTGACCCGTTCCCCAATGCACGAGACGCATGGATTGAATGTCATCTGGTTGCGAGAGC
The DNA here is from genome assembly GCA_021775715.1 of Hyphomicrobiaceae bacterium. GTDB lineage: Bacteria > Pseudomonadota > Alphaproteobacteria > Rhizobiales > Hyphomicrobiaceae > JAJFHI01. The sequence continues at coordinate 3,288 of JAJFHI010000309.1, forward strand.
TTGGGCACAGCCGGAACCTTGGAATGAAAGGAAAAGCGCTTGTAAGACGAGCGAGCTTAGGCCGATATTCGATTGTCGGCTATATCAACCTGCGTAAAACCTATCCCAGATTTCTGCACACGTGACGGCGTTGCCAAACAGAACCTGCACGTGACGAACTATTGTAGGCGAACCGTGACCCTGTCGACATGGCCTTTGGCGTCAATAACAGTCAACTTGACAAACCCCGAGCCCGCAGGTTTCCAGACGACGTGCCGGTTGTGTGGGGCGGAATTGATCGGTGCGCCATTGACGAGCCAGGTCAGTGGAAGGCTGCCACCTTCCGCACGCAATAGCACGGGCTCAGGTGCCTCTGACTCGATATCGATGTTTCTTGCCAGTTGTGAGCGGTCCGGCGGGAAGGAAATTGACACAGGTGTTTCCAAGAATGGACCCCGGATAGATGTGGCGAGCACGTCGCCGCGAAAACGTTTCAGCGGTGGTGGAAGGTCCGTGCCTGAGACCATAAGTGCTGCTCGCGGTGGAGTTGGCAGTGGTGAACGTTTTGAAGAGATGCGCGCGAAGGCATCGAACAGGATGGGGGCAGCTGCAGTGCGGCCCAATAGGCCGGGTGTCGAACTGCCGTCGGCGCGGCCAACCCAGACAGCGATCGTATGCCGGCCATCAAAGCCAATTGCCAAGGCATCGCGATAACCGTAGGAAGTTCCTGTTTTGTAGGCAATCTGGCCGGGTTTCGCATTGGGCGGCGGTGGTGCGTCTTTGAGAATATCGGTGATGTAACCTGCTGCGACAGGTGACAACAATCGTTTTTGCAACGCGTCTTTTGCAACGGCCCCGGTGAGAAAACGTTTTGCAACTTCATCGAAGCGATGCGTCAGCGTGATGCCCTCACCACCGCGTGCAAGACCGGCATAGAGCTTCGCCAGATCAACGAGCTTCAATCCTATTCCGCCAAGGCCGACAGCAAGCGAAGGTTCCGTATCAGCGGGCAAGGCGGCGGTTGTCTCGAAGCGACGCAAACGTGCGACCAACTTTGCTGGTCCCACGGCGTGCAAGACTTTGACAGCTGGAATGTTGAGCGATTGCGCCAAAGCATGGCGGATCGTGATGGTTCCGCTGTAGCCTTTGTCGAAGTTTTTTGGTGCATAGTGGCCGAAACGGGTCGGGCGATCCTCGATCAGGGTCTCTGGGTGGATAAGGCCTGCTTCAAATCCGAGACCGTAGATCAATGGTTTCAATGTTGATCCCGGTGACCGGACGGCCTGCGTCATGTCGATCGCGCCAAGGCGGCTGGCATCCAAATAGTCGGCCGAACCAACCAAGGCGATGACCTCTCCGATCGTATGGTCAATCGCGACAATGGCCGCTGATAGTTTGCTACCGAGAGCCGTTGTGTGTTGTTTGACGAGCTGTTCCAGCTGCGCTTGCGCATTGCGGTCAATGGTTAGGCGGTGTTGGGCAAGTGCCGGTCGGGCGGCAAGCTCGGCATCTGCGAGATGTGCTGAAAATTTAGGAAACTGAAGCCGCCTGTTTGGCACCGACTCAGAGCGAGCTCGGCGGGCTTCCGCTTTTGTTATGGCACCTGCTGCAACCGCTGTTGCCAACACATGTGCACGGGCCTTGCGGGCAGCGGCGGTGTGGCGATCAGGTCGGCGGCGTTCGGGCGATTGCGGAAGTGCCACAAGCAATGCGGCCTGGCCAACCGAAAGGTGTTTCGGCTCCTTGCCGAAGTAGGCCAACGATGCTGCACGTGCACCCTCGATGTTGCCGCCAAATGGTGCAAGGCGCAGGTAGAGATCCAGGATCTCGGATTTAGAAAGTTTGTCTTCGAGTTGCCACGCGCGTGCGATCTGGCGGAATTTTCCGCCTGCGGTGCGCTCATGTTTGCGATCGACGAGCCGTGCCACCTGCATTGTTATAGTCGACGCGCCGGAGACGATGCGTCCGTTGGTGAAAAATTGTTGTGCTGCTCGCAAAATGGCCCAAGGATCAACACCGCCGTGTTGCCAATAGCGACGATCCTCAAAGGCAAACAACAACTTGAGATATTTGGAATCGACGTCCTTATGCGTGACGGGAAGGCGCCAACGGCCATCTGTTGTCGTGTAGGCGCGCAGGAGACGACCATTACGGTCGATGACCGTTTTGGAAACTTCTGCAATCGTATTGAGTGGCGGAGGGCCGAGTGAATTTTGGGTATTTCGAACAGCAAACGAAAGAGCGATTGTGGTAATTCCGATCACTACCGCGATTGCGACGACAGACCAAGCCAGACGTTGCCGCCAATATAGCCGCGGTGACCTGTCGTCGGTGTTTGCGACATGTGAAGCGCACATCCGTTTTTCGTCCTGTTGTTGCAACATAAGACTTAACGCGACGCTTTGATCGTTAGCTTGCCCATCTCGGTGCGAGCATAGCGGTCTGGCTTGTACATGTCTTCGATCGTTGCCGCCGGATGGATGAACGTGCCGGGTGTAACGGCGCGGACGATGTAGGCGACCTGTAATGTCGTTTCCGTGTTCGCATTCGCACGCCCGCGGTTGCTCGAATAGAGATCGTAAGCCGCCACAAAACGGTCGTCACGGAATTCGGTGTGCTCTGGCTGGATGGCGGTTTTGATCCAGTCAATGGATTTAATGTTGCCGCTTTCGATTAGGCGCGGGTTTTCAATCTCAAAACCCGCCGGCAATCGGTCGACGAGGAGTAACCGTCCGCCAGGGTTCGTGGTTTTGACGGTCACGACGGCAACGAAACGTTGGTTCTGCGCAATTGCCGTGGTGTTTGTCAGGTCGATGACCTTGCCTTCCAGCGTATGGAAGCTACGCGCGATTTCGAAGCCCTTCGACGCGGCAGGTTCTGCGGTCAACGACGCACCAACAACAGAGATAACTGCATCTACTGCTGTCTCGCCCGTATTTTTGACAACGATAGCGTTGTTGTTGAGATCCGCTGCAGACATCGCCCGCAATAAGCTGCCTGCATGGGTTTGCCCGTCAACACTAAGCGACGTCGTCGTCTTGTCGGTGCCAAGCGCGTTTGCAGCAAGAAGCATCCAGGCTTGTTCCTGGGTTGAGGTGTTAGACCGGCTGGCGGCTGCTTTGACGATGACGTCGATGAGGCGCGGTGCGGCTGTCGTAGCCATACCGGATTCGGTGCTCAGTGCAACGAGGGCTGCCCCATCGCGAAGATGCGAGCCGTAGTCGGACCGTGAGAAGATAATGTTTGCGTTGTCCGTCTTCTCGATGTCGGCAATCGCAGTGCTGAATGCTTGTTGGGCACGCGTCTTGTCGCCCATCATGGCCAGCGCTGCACCGATTTGTGCTTTGGCCAACGGTGTTGAGAACCGCGACAGACGTGTGTCAGAGTAGTAGCGGAGTTCTCCCATTGGTGCGCGGCCATTACGGGCCAACACGTAGAGCGCATAGGCGCGGTCTTCTCCGCCCTTCTCGAAATCCTGGGCATATGAGATGAAGTTAGCGAGACGATCGAGAGTTTGCGTAAAGCCACGTTCAGGAATGTTGTAGCCCTGTTCTTTCGCACGGGTCAGGAAATCTGCGACGTAGCCGGTTAGCCAGATGTTGGTGCTGCCCGGCCCCCATGTGCCAAAGGCACCAGTTGAGTCCTGCATCGAGAACACATGGTCGATGGCCTTTTGTACCCGTGTCTTGATGTCGGCTTCAGCAACTTTTCCGATTTGGGCTGCAAGCGCATTGGCATAGACGAGCGGCAACGCCTTGCTCACCGTTTGCTCGGCACATCCGTACGGGTAGCGATCCAAAGACGTTAGAAGACTTGGGATATCCAGTCGTGCGTTTTGACCGACCGATAGGTTTATGCTTGTGCGACCGGCAATCAGGTCAGCTGCGATGTCAGATGACAGCGTCAGCGATTGACCGGGCTCGAGTTTGCTGATGGTCGTGCGCTTGATGTCACCGGCCGGCGGCTGAACATTGATGGCAAGTTGACGCGAGACGTCGATGCCGTTTGGCCCTGTGACACGCAAAGCGTACGTATGCGAACCGAGATGTTTCGGTGTAATCGTCAGGCGCTCGGTTTTGCGTTCCTTTTCGGCCAGCTCGATGTCACGGTCAATCAGGGTTGCGAGCGTGTGCGAGGCCGCCTGCTCGTTGACAATAAGTTTGTAGGTGTTGGCTGCGCCCTCGACGTTGTGAAGATCAAGAGAGAACTCCGCGACGTCCCCGAGTGTCAGGATGCGTGGTGCAGACGCCGTCAGTGCAATCGCATCGCGGACGATGACGTCTTTTTGAGCGTGGCCGACCTTATCGTTGCTCCAGGCGACGGCGGCAACGCGCACCGTACCGTTGAAGTTTGGTAGCGTGAATTCAACTTCGGCTGTGCCGTCGGCTTTGACCTCGACGATGCCGGAGAACAGTGCGACCGTTTCGTCGAGCGGCGGAGATCCTTGCATTTGGAGACCCGCTCCTCCGTCACCACCTGAACGCAGCGAACCACGTTCGGCCCGCATGCCATCGATCAGACGGCCATAGAAATCGCGAATTTCATGCGCAAGTCGGCGCTGACCGTAAAACCATTTGTCCGGTGCTGGTGTCTTGAATCGCGTCAGGTTGAGAATACCGAGATCGACGGCGGCAACTGTGATGCGCGCGTCTTCACCTGGTTTGAGACCGGAAATTTTCACCGGCACTGTCAGGCCGTCTTTCGGGCTGAGCTTCTCTGGCAGGTTCAACGTAAGGCCGAGTGTTCTTGGCGCCGCGTCGAGGCCAAGCCATGCAATCCCAAGCGACCGGCTTGGCATGCGTTTGGCTTTCTCGTCCATCGCGCGGTAGAGAACTGCTGTGACGTAGGCGCCGGCGCCCCAATCGCTACCGACATTTATAGAAACTTCGTCGCTCCCGGGCTTGATCTCGACTTCTTTTGTTTCAAGAAGGCTATCGCCGAGCACGGAGATGAGTGCTGTGCCGCCGCGCTTGGAGGCGATGCGCAATTTAGCGATATCACCGGCCTTGTAAGATTTCTTGTCGAGTGCGACGTCGAGAATTTCAGGACTGTCTGCGCTGTCGCCACTGACGTACCAACCGGCGTTGAACAGTGTCGTGGTGGCCGGCGCATTGATACCAGGTGCGGTGACTTCGAGTTGGTAGCGGCCGTAGCCAACCGGCATGGCAAGTCGCTTGGCACCGGACGCTTGCGCATCGATAGTGCCGTTGGCGACTTTGCGCGTCATGGTGACAGCTTCATACGACCAGTTGCCGTGCTGACTGTACCATTGCCACGTTGTGTCGAGGCGATACAGTGTCCAGTTGAGACCTTGAACATCAGACGGTCTGCTGTCGGAATCGAGATGGACAACTTTAAATGCCGCCGGTTCACCTTCCGCAACCGTGTTGGCGTCAAACAGTGGCTTGATGCCGATGCGTGGTTGGCCGGTAGAGACAGGTAACGTCACGCGGCGTTCGATGGTGCGGCCACCGCTTTCGCGCAATCTGACGAGGACGTCAGCGGACAGTGGTTTGGCTGTCTTGGGAATGGATGGAAGTTTAACGGTGAGGCGCGCTTTGCCGTCGTCGCCGGTGCTTGGCAAAGACGTCAAGGATTCGCGGACAGGCGTGATGTATTCGTTTGCGAGGCCGAACTGATAGCCCTTGTAGCCCTTGAGACCATTCGGTGCTGCTTTGACGATGACGTCGCCTTCGATGCTGAGGCCCGCGGCAGGTGGCCCGTAAAGGAAGCGACCTGTTGCATCGATCAGGACTTGTTTCCCGACTTCAATAGCAGGCGCTTCGGCTTTCAGCGTCAGATCGAGACGTTCGGGCACAAAGTCTTCAACTAGAAAAGATAGCTCCGTGATCGCAGGTGCCTTTGGGTCCGTGTGCAAGCGGGCGCGCCATGTCCCTGTCATTGCTGTTGGCGACAGGGCGAGCATTGCCGCACGGCCTCCAAGGCCCTCGTCTTGAAGTGTCTGACGGCGGAATTCGACACCGTCTGGACGGGTGACAATCAACGTGACCGGAACGCTCGCGGCAGTGCTTTTGGCGTCGCGCACGAGTGCGGTCAGATGGACGTCTTCACCGGGGCGGTAGACACCGCGTCCAGAATAAAGGAAACCGTCGATCGGTCCAGGTGCTGCGCGGCCTTTGACACCACGGTCGGACAAATCAAATGCGCTGTTTGTCAGGTCGAGAAAGGCATATCCACCGGCTTCGTCTTCGGCAACGATCATTGCCGGTTGCAAACCGCCTTCACCGCGCGCTAGGCCACCGTCGAACTTTACATAGCCTTTGCTGTCTGATTTTCCGCGGCCAAGGATTTCGTTGTTGCGGGCCACCAGGCGCACGGATGCCGCTGCAATGGCTTTGGTCGTGGCGAGTGAGCGAACGAACGTGTGTACGCCGTCGTTACCAGAAAATGCAGTCAGGCCAAGGTCCGATACGATGAACCATTGCGTTGCCTGCTTGATGTTGTTGCCGGTCACGCCAGCGGGTTTTGCCGACATGATATAAACGCCTGGCTTCAAAGTGCCAATTGCTTCAGATACTGGGAACGCGGTGGTGACGTCTTTGTTGAGATTGGATTTTACATCCATGGCGCCCTGGTAGACCCGTTCACCCGACCGGGTCTTGAGCGTTTCCATATCCCAGGTTGAAAGCTGTCGTTTCAGGTCGCCGCTTTGCAGCGTTTGGGCCAGGTTGCGGTCGCCAATCCGATAGACCTCGACGTCAATCTTGTCGGTATTGACGGTGACGACGGGAATGCCTTGTTGCCCAATGCTTGGAAGAACATAGTTGCGGCCAGAGAAACGAGCGGCTGGTTTTCTATCGGGCAAGTAGACCGCAATTTCAGATGTCTTCAAAAGCTTTTCGCCAATCTTGGCTGGCATGCCAGCGCGGACTTGAATTTCATACCGCTGGCCGTGAGATAAACCATCGATGCACAGCTGACTGCCTTCCGCGCGCACACTTTGCGGGTCGCGGCCATCGACGGCAATGAACTTTGCGTGGTCGACCGGGGCGGCTGCGAGAGCTTCTGAAAACTGGACACACAGACGCGGCGGGCTGGCATCAGTATCAGCCTTGTAGTCCATCATGCGAAAGCCGTGGGCTGTGCGCAGACGCGCCAGAACGGCGCGCGTATCACGGTCGTCAACAAGAAACAAACTCGTCTTCAACGCTTCGATAGCTGGGCGCCAATAGGAGCGACGTTTGAGCGCCTGGCCGAGAACGGCAAGGGCGCGTGCCTTCAATCCCAGCACTGTTGCAACTTCATAGCCGCGATAAGCAGCAGCACTTGCATTAACGGGAAGATCGTAGCGTTCCGAACCATTGTTGGGGTCCGGTTTAATGGCGAGCAGCGATTGCGCCAGTCCAATCCAAGCTGTGGCGCTCTTGTCATTGGTGACGACGGCGCTAGCGAAATGACGTGAGGCGAGGCGCGGATCTTTGGCAAGGGTTGCCTGTCCATCTGTGACGAGGCGGTCTGCACCTTTGCCCTGCGATTGCCAGTTTTTTTTCAGGTAACTTTCGTATCGGTCCGCGTCACCGGAAACACCGCTGTGCTTAAAAGTTGGCTGGGCGGGTTCTTCGTATGGTGATTGTGCACGGATCGGTGCAGGCGAAGCTGTTAACACAGGCATGGCGAGTGCCAGGCAGGCAATGGCTTGAATGAGAAACCGCATTTAAAGTTATCCCTGAACAATTCGGCAAAACGGGCCGGTAAGAATCTCGATGGCACCATAAGAGGTCGGGAGCCTGAGAAGCAGAAGCCCATCACGCATGAATGACCAGAGCACGGCGATATTTTAGGAGTTGCCGATTTTTGATGCGATTTGCTGGCATTTTCCTGATTTTTCTCAAGGAGAAGGTAATCTCACCGGAAATCGTTCTGCAAAAAAAAGACCGGCTTGGGGAAGCCAGTCTTTCTTGGGGTGAGGTGTCGGGACTTGGGACATTTGGCACAGGGGGAGCGTGCCGTGCCCCGACAACCTCGGGGGGCAGTGAACTTCGTGTTTTGAAGAAATTAAATTGAGGTCTTTTTGTTAGTGCCGTGTTCCTACGCTCGGTTTTGAATGGTCGGAGTCTTCCGAACTGTTCTCATAGGCGATCAAAACATCTGCATCTGGTGACGTCGATACTACGGCCAAAGGTTTGATGCGCATCCGCGTGGTTGCACACCATAGTCTTTCAAAAGCTGAAGTCGCCCAGTTGGCAACGTCGCTGTTGCATTCTGCGTAGCACTCGTACGCATCTATCTTCAAAGGATCACGGCGCATACTATCGCCAATCCAGGCGCCGCGGTCGCTAAGGATCAGCTGTTCATGGGCATCCAGAAGGCGCTGGTCTTTGATCATGCGGCAACAACCGTTTGACGACATGATTGACGCAGCTTCAAGCGGTTGAGGTTGACCCTCTTCAACGTCTACAGAAGCTGAAACGTCGCTCGCGAGTATGACCTGCATCACATAGCCCGCCGACATAAGTTCGCTTGCGAGTGAGGCTGCCGCCTGGGCAACGGGGCTTGCTTCAGAGCGTGCAATAATCAGGCAGAGTTTAGCCGTGCCGTCGTCGGCAGTTGCCAGTGCAGAATTGATAGTCTCGGTAATGAAAGCCGAGAGCTTGGCCTCTTTCTCCTCTTTCTTGATGACTCGCATAGGAGTTGGAGTTTTGAGGCGCATATTTTTTCCTTTTTATTTGTCTGACGTCACCGGAAATCCGATGGTGACGACCGTGCTTTTGTGCACCTCTAGTA
>JAJFHI010000310.1 GCA_021775715.1 Hyphomicrobiaceae bacterium
GCCACAGCCGAGCAGTTCCTGAAACGGGTCGACAGTGCCATTGTGCTGCACAACGCCTCGACGCAATTTGCTGACGGTGGTGAGTTTGGTATGGGTGCTGAGATCGGCATTGCCACAGGCAAGATGCATGCGCGAGGTCCGGTTGGTGTCGAACAACTGACGACCTTCAAATACATCGTGCGCGGCAGCGGCCAAATCCGGCCAGCCTAGGATCTGAAATCTAAAAACGTATGGAGTACAAATCAGCCCCATCGAGCTTCGGCTCATTGAAAGCCAAACCACCGCTCGCTTTTCCTGGCGAGGCGATAGGCATTATGGGTGGCTCGTTCGATCCCCCACACGACGGCCATGTCGTCGTTGCCGAAACCGCTCTCAGACGGCTGGGGTTGTCACGCGTCTGGTGGCTCATAACACCGGGCAATCCGCTAAAGGACCACGATGGGCTGGCACCGCTCAATGAGCGAATGGAAGCCGCCCGAAAACTTGCGCCAGATCCACATTTCATCATGACAGCGTTCGAGACCGAGCTTGGCACGCCCTATACAGCCGCGACCCTGGCGTTCTTGAAGCGCCGCTTTCCAGCAACCCGCTTTGTCTGGGTGATGGGCGCTGACAACCTTGCAACATTCCACAACTGGCAGCACTGGCGCCAGATTGCCGATACATTTCCGATCGCCGTCGTAGATCGCCCCGGCTGGCACCTGCCAGCACTCGCTCAAACAGCAGCCCACGTCCTTGGGCCAAATCGTATTCCAGAGGCTGCGGCTAAAACACTTTGCCGCCGCCGTCCGCCTGCCTGGACATTTCTGACAATGCGGCTGTCAACACTGTCGTCCACCTCGCTGCGGCGCAGAAAAACGCGCTAAAGTTGCATATCGCCCGGACATATATTTTCCCTAATTTCAGCGTTCGCCATCTCGCCAGGTCACCAAAACAGTTGCGTATGGACCTGTGTCAGGCCTATTCTTAGGGGGTGAGGGGGGTATCCCATCACAAAAACGTTGCAAACCGCGCCTATTCTCTAAGTGCGGATTTGTGATTCCGTTTAAGACTTGATCACGGCTCAACCTAGAAAGGACGGCCGCCAAAATATGCCAAGCGCACTTGAGCGTACCCCAAGCGGTGCGACTCCCGCTGAATTGCCCTCAGACTTTGATGGCAACACGGCTGCCTTAACAGATAAGATCCTCCATTGGCTCGATGAGGCGAAAGCCGAACAGCTTGTGAAGATCGATCTCGCAGGCAAATCACCAATGGGTGACTTTATGGTCATCGCCTCCGGCAACACGACACGCCACGTTGGCGCCATTGCCGATCTCCTCCAGCGCAAACTCAAAGCAGAAGGCCACGGACGCGTCCGGGTCGAAGGCAATGACACATGCGACTGGGTGTTGATCGATACCGGCGATGTCATCGTGCACGTCTTCCGTCCAGAGGTTCGGGATTTTTACAATCTCGAAAAGATGTGGACCGCTGACCGCCCGGCTGACACGCCACAGCACTGACGAAACAGTGCTTCGGCCCCGCCGGTTGGATTGCGCACGCCTTAACAGCGCGACGCACGCTTGTTCTTTGCGCCAAAATTTCATGCGGTTGCTGAATCGATTTCAATGCGATTCCACCTAAGTCTGAATCGCTCCAAGCCGGACACAACAAAAAAGCCCGCGCCACGTGCGGGTGGACACCCACCATGCGCCTAACTGTACTGGCTGTTGGTCGCCTTAAGAGCGGACCCGAGCAGGAACTTTGTAAGCGATACGAAAAGCGCCTTGATGCAACCGGCCGCGCGGTAGCACTTGGACCGTTGCAAACCTTGGAGCTTACAGAGAGCCGTTCCGACGCAACAGCGCAACGCAAAGCCGATGAAGCCGAGCGCTTACTAAAGTCAATTGATGACCAGACCGTTGTCATTGCTCTCGACGAGCATGGCAAACACATGACCAGTGAACAATTTGCTGCATGGATCGGACGCCAACGCGACGACGGCGCCCAGCATATGGCGTTCATCGTCGGTGGCCCCGACGGCCATGGCGAAACTGTGCTCGAACGCGCAACCCTCAAGCTCTCACTCAGCGCGTTGACGATGCCTCACGGCCTCGCGCGCGTGCACTTGTTTGAACAGCTCTACCGTGCTGCCACGATTTTGTCAGGCCACCCGTATCATAGGGTTTGATCCCAAAAACCTACGTTCCACGGCTCAACACAAGATCCAACAAGTTTGCAGGCAACATTCGTTTTGCGGCGGCAGCTAGATATGTTGGTGTTGTCACGTAATAGCGCCGCTTCGGTCGCGCGCTTTCGACGGCGTGCTGCAATTTCACCGCCACGCGTTCTGCTGGCAACTTGAACGCTTTCTTGCCACCTGCTTCCATTGACTTAAGCCGGCTCTCGTAAATTGCGCTATGGGGTGAAGCGGCGACATCAATATTCTTGCGGAAATTCAACAATGCGTTAGCGACAAAGTTTGTCGCAATCGGACCCGGCTCAATCAACGATACATGAATGCCCGTGTCAGCAAGTTCCCAGCGCATCGAATCCGACAAGGCTTCGAGTGCAAATTTTGACGCGCAGTATGCCCCGCGGTAGGGCGCGGAAACCATACCCAGGATTGACGAACATTGCACGATGCGCCCCTCACCCGCATCACGCATACCCGGGATAAAACGTTGGGTCAGGTCGTGTGTCCCGATGAGATTGATTTCCAATTGGTGACGTAAGAGATCAGCGGTGACATCCTCAACGGCGCCTACCTGCCCATAGGCCGCGTTATTGAACAACGCAAACAATTGCCCATCCGTGCGTGCCAAAACCTCATCGGCACAGGTCGCGATTGAACCAGGGTCTGTTAGCTCCAGATGCAGCGCCTCTAACCCGTTCTCTATCTCGAGCCGCTCCAGATCCGCAGATGTCCGCGCGGTCGCAAAAACACGCCAACCCTTAGCTTTCATCAATCGCGCACTGGCAAGCCCAATACCGGACGAGCAACCTGTCACCAAAATCGTTTTTCTCGCCATAAGTGACTATTGCTCCTGATCCAATTGGGGCTCGGCTTGCGTTGACAGTTGTGGCCAGCGTTATTTCCCAAATATGCAACGGATTCGCTGGTAACTCCGAGAAAATACGTGATTGGAATAGGTCTGATGATCAGCGGTAACGAAAAATTCGAGATCGATTCCCCCGCGCTTCAGCGTTTGTTCGCCAGCACCGACGTGCCATTGGCATTGACTTCTGCAGTGGTTAAAGACGCCCCGCTGGTGATGGTCAACGATGCATTTCTCAAAATGACTGGCTACGACCGTGACGAAATCATCGGTCGCAATTGCCGGTTTCTGCAGGGGCCGGGCACGGATCCGGATGCGCGTCGACGGCTAAAGATGGCGATCGAGAATCATTCGGAGACGCTCATTCGCATTCGCAACTATCGCAAAGACGG
>JAJFHI010000032.1 GCA_021775715.1 Hyphomicrobiaceae bacterium
GCGGCGCATAAACTTCAGACGCGGCCTTGACGGATTCAACCGTTGCCGCATCGCCGCCCTTAGCAACTTCGGCACCAACACCTGGCAGCTCGACAAAGACGAGATCGCCGAGTTGCACGGTTGCATATTCCGTGATGCCGATCGTTGCGACGTCGCCTTCAACATTCAGCCACTCGTGATCTTCCGTAAATTTCAGCATGTCGTGTTCTTCCTCAAGTGCGTTTGAAACTTGGTTTGATGAATGGCAGGTCGCGAACAACAACGGGGAGACGTTTGCCGCGTACTTCGCCAAAGAGTTGCGTGCCTGCTGTTGCCAAATCCGTTGGTACATAGCCCATCGCAATTGGCGCTTCGACCGAGGGCCCAAAGCCGCCAGAGGTCACGTTGCCAATCGCCTCGGCTGCTGTTTCTTCGGTATAGAGTTTTGTCCCGTCCCGCATTGGCGCGCGTCCTTCGGGGCAGAGACCAACACGTTTTTTCACGGGGCCCGACAGCAGTTGTTTCAGGATGACGTCAGCGCCTGGAAAACCACCAGCTCGGGCACCGCCGGTGCGCCGCACTTTCTGCATGGCCCAAACAAGCGCTGCTTCAACGGGTGTCGTCTCCCCGTCAATGTCATTGCCGTAGAGACAAAGTCCCCCTTCAAGGCGAAGCGAGTCGCGTGCACCCAGACCAATCGGAGCAACGGCATCGTGGGCTAAAAGTGCCTCAGCCACTGCAACCGCTTTATTTGCAGGAACGGAGATTTCGAATCCGTCTTCCGCTGTATAGCCGGACCGCGAAACGACGCAGTCCGCCCGTTCTATTGTAACTGCTCGCACGTCCATGAAGCGCATGTCTGTTACGTCTGCCGCTAGGCCGCCCAACACAAATGCTGCTTTCGGACCCTGCAATGCCAGCAACGCTCGGTCTTCGAGCACGTCGATTTCACAAGCGTCTGAAAGGTGGGCCCTCATGTGCGCGATATCGTCGGCTTTGCCCGCAGCGTTGACGACGAGAAACAGATGATCGCCGCGGTTGGCCACCATCAAATCGTCAAGAATGCCACCGTTTTCGTTAGTGAAAAACGCATAGCGCTGGCGGTCCTCGGGTAGTCCCAGCACATCAACCGGAACCAACGCCTCCAATGCCTTTGCCGCGTCGGAAACATCGCCCGACTTGGGGCGCAGGACCACCTGCCCCATGTGCGAAACATCGAACAATCCAGCTTTACTGCGCGTGTGAAGATGTTCATTCATCACACCTGCGGAATACTGCACCGGCATGTCATAGCCGGCGAACACAACCATGCGCGCGCCGAGAGACTGGTGCAGGTCAAAGAGGGGAGTTCGCAGAAAAGTTTTGTTTTCCGACACGTTAAAAGTCCCTGTTGGGACGTCGAAAACAACGAGGTCGTTGCACGGCTTTCGACGTCGAAACTTAGCAACCGGGTTGGTTGCAAATCGACGCCCCCTCTGTCTGTGGTGCCTGAGAGAGTTATCCCGTCGGCGAGCGCGGATACGCTTCTTTCCAGAGTGTTTTCCGTGAAACCGTTGGTCCTTTTGCCTGAGAGATTCCGGGGCGGTTGCTCCTTCGGCGTCGGCAGCCTGGGCATGCCCAGTCAACCGAACTCTTCCAACAGTTCAATGCGAATCTAGAGTCAACGCGACAGCTGATCAATTTGCCAAAAGTCGCATGGTCTATAGTCTCATGTGTACAAAATGTGCGGTTGGTCAGGGCTCGTTTCAAGGGCGACAAGCGACCACATTTCAAAGTTGACCTGTCAACTTCGCGTGAGGCAAAAGCACTGCCAGCAAATTGTGCAAAGTGTACACTGAGGCACGGCAAGAAGATGAAGCGAGGTCGCGGAAAAAATGATACGCAATATGCCCGTCCTGCAAGTTCGGGACGTCAAAGAGAGCGTGGCTTTCTATTGCGAAAAGCTCGGCTTTCAATCGCATGGCATCTGGAGCGACGGACCAGCTGGCATCGCTAACTTTGCTATCGTACAGGCCGGAAAGGTGACGATCGCACTGGACCGGTCCCGCGAGGACTTGCCCATTCCAGTCAATCAATTTTGTGCAGCTTATGTATACGTTGAAGACGCCGACGCACTTTATGCAAATGTCTCGCGATCAGGCGCGGAAATAATCCAGGAACCCGGCGATCGTTTTTATGGCCTGCGCGATTTCACCATTTGCGACATCGACGGCCATATGATCTCATTTGGCCACGATATCAATCCCGAGGCACTGGAGCCAGGTTTGGCGGACTTCAAAGGGTGAGGGCCTTACTGGCTAGGGTGACGATCGCAGGAGGACGGACATCACTGGACACCGTCGCAATCTCCAATCCATCGGCCGCTTTGCGTTTCCATCATCGTCATGTTTTTACCGCCCATCTTCATATCAATTCGGCCATGAAACCTGCCCACACCAAGTGTGTAGGTAGCGCGCGCCTCGGCGGCCCTTTGGCCCTTGCAAACGATGTCAAAGGTCAGCTTTTCGCTTTCGATGCTCAAATTCTTTGACGGACAATTGGACAGCGGGTTGTTCTTGCTGAGCACAGTGAACCCGAAACTCTGCTTGTCATTCGAAGAAATGCAGACCCTTGCGATGCTTTTTGCCGGAACGTTTTGAAGGTTCGGTAGCTCTAAGCGAACTTCTACTTCATAAGCACCATCGCGCAGCTGCAAGTGTTCGGACAATGCCGAACTCGTTCCTGCCCATAACAGTGCGGTTAAGATCAAGGGAATGGACACCGCCTTCTTCGCGACACTGAACTTCGCACCCTTTATCAATTGCGTCATCAGCCACCGCCAAACCGGGAACAATCATATAATTATCGAACCAAAACAGATCAGCCCTACAAATGCGACCCGCTTCTTGTTTTCACCCGAGCGTTAGCAAACCAAATAAATACGCACTCACTTGAAGTATATAGATCAGCATTGTGATTTCCAATTCTCTGCCTCATTAGAGGCGCAATAAATGAGATTCGAATCGGGTATTTGAAAATCAACGGCCAGTTCTCTTTCCACCGCGAAGAACACGCCGGCAGCGCCAAGCTGACTGTTAACTTCTAACAGCCATGTAGCGCTGATTGCGGCCGCCACCGGAGATATTTTATTACCAATACCCATCAAATTGACGGCACAATTTAACTGAAATCCAACGCGGTCGGTGTAGCATAATCTTTCCAATGGCAGGTCTCACGGCCCGTCAATGTGGACTTCCGGACTGATCCGAACTTTACACACTTCAATTTCGTGCGTTGATCGTGCGTAGCGGCCAGGGCAGATGACCAAGCAGACAAAGAAAAATGGCTCGGAAAATCGGCGGATCCGGTTTGCAGGCATTGACGGGATCAGCCGCCGGGACATCCCGTTAGCTGCAACCGTCTGGCTCGACGACCTCAGAGGTCAGAGTTGGATCTCGCGAGACATTATAAAGATCGCCACCTACTTCGCTCGGTACATGGTACAGCCCGATGAATTCAGCATGGGACTGCGCCACGTCGAGAGCGCATGCCGATTGGAATCCAAGCAAGTCATCGAAGCATTGACGCAAATGCAAATGTTCGGTGCCATTGAGGCCTACTCTGTTGACGACGGCCTCGTGCGCGCCTCACTAAACCTCAACCTCTTATTGCGACTGCAAATTCTAGAAGCCCTCACACGCTTTGCCGAACTCAACGCCATCCGTCGGCGCGACGCGAAGTCACCCGCCCTGCGCGATAAAAAAAGATGGGCGCCGCCATGCCCAGCGGATCTTGGCAAGCAAACTGAGAAGACCGGGGTCGAGTTAGCTTAATTCACACGCCAGCCTCGAACAATTTTTGCGCATTGCCTTGCCGGCGCCAAAAATTTCCGTTATCCCACTGCTCATCGAAGAATTTTTTTGGAGGTCGCAATGAAACAACATTTCGCTTTAGACCTCCCGGGCACCCAACGCGATCGTTGACGCCAAGAGCCCGGGTAAAAACAACCGGGCCATAATTCTAAGTCGCAATGGCTCTCTTTACAATTTGAATAGTTCAATCAGGATGAGGCTATGCCTTGGTCTGAGAACGTGAGTGCTGTGTCATGCTCAAGAAAATATGGCGTGATGTTCGTCTGTCCTTTGTCAGCGAATATCAATTGCAAACGCGCATCGCTGAAAACCTGCAACGCTTTCCCGAGCACCACCGTGAAAAGGTTCAGGCTCTGGCAAAGCGTCACGACCGCCTGGCGGAGCTGACAGCAACGTTTCCAGCATTGCTGTTTGCCCTGGCCATCACCGAAAACGAAGACTGTGCGAAGGAAGTTTCGCGCGGGATCGTTGGCGGCCGCCCATTGGCAGACCTGGCAAAAATCGGCAGTGTGCCGTTGTGGTTGCGTAAGTTGCCGCCCGAAGCATTTCATGCGCGTATTCCCGAACTTCCGAACGACGCCGGCTTCCATCGCCGCATCGCCAACCACCTGCCAGGCGCCGAGAATGCAGGAAAGTGGTTAGAGATGGTTGGTGGGTCCATTAAGTGGTGCCACCGCGATTTCGCAATCTGGATCGCGCGCGAATCCAATAATGGGACGTCGCTGTGTTCCAACTGTTTGTTCAAGCTCGCGCTCTACGCTTGGTTCTCGGGTCATCCTGAGACTGACGCAGGCCGGCTGATCAAAACACGCTGGAATGCAAAGATGACTCATGATGCCGCGAAAGAGGCGCAGAACCAGTGGCGGGAAGACCTTCGGGTCCACCTGCTCCTCGATAGCGTCGAGCCAGAAAAGCCGTGGCTTGCACCCGCGCGTGAGGGTGGGTTCACGTTCGAACCTATTCTGACAGCAGCTCAGGTGATCGCGGAATCGCAGGCAATGGACAACTGCATCCGCATGTACGCCGACGAGATCGCAACCCGTGAGAACCAGTTCTGGCTGGTGCGCAACGAAGGGGGCGAGCGCATTGCTCACTTTTCGATCGGGCACCGCTGGGGTGAACCGCTGCCAACGATCACGGAGATCCGTGGTCCAGGCAACAACGAGGTTGCACCGGATGTATTTCGGGCCGCTACGGTTTGGTTTGTAAAAGCCAACGTGTCGGACCGGCGGCCTTTTGAGCAACCCTTGGCAGACATCCCAGTCCGCCGTGACCTTTGGGCCAAGCTTTGGCGGCCGTACTGGCTGGCAAAAAAGTGCCTGCCGGCCGACCTGCCCATGACACCATCGTTGGAGCAAATCTAAGACGATCTGCCGACATCCCGCAGGAAAAGGAGACGCCAGCATGCTTAATTTCGAGCATGCTGGTGCGTCACCGCCGCATTCCCTGATCCAATGGTCGCACCTGGGTGCGTAAACTCATTGGAATAAGGTTGGCACGCTTTTTGGATCGCACGGCTGCCATATGACGGCCTTTGTTTTTTAACTAAAGGACGCCGCGACATTGGCTCTCGCCGATTTCGAGGCTGCATAACCATGGCAACGTCGAAACAAACAAAATTCGGTATTGGGGATTTACGATCATGTTTGTCGAACGCTTAAACGCACAGATGCTAGCGGTGCTTACTCTGGCACTTCTACTCGCTCTTCCAACAACAAACTCCGCACATGCCGCGGATCCAGAGTCAGTTGTATCAAGCTACATATATTCTCAAGTCCATCGTCTGAAATTGACGACAGAACAAAAGCCGAAATTCATGCGGCTGTTGTCATCGACATCCGCAAAGCGGCGCAAAATTTTTCGCACGCTTGATATCAAAATCGGCAAGCCAGCTGGCTACGCTAATCTTATAAAATTGCGCTCTCGTATTCTGAGTATCGCGCCGGGCGCACGCCAACGCGCAGCCGCTATTCTCACATCCAAGCAACTGTCCATTTACGATGCCATCCGCGCGCAAGTTGGTCGTCTCCTGCAAAACAAACTCAGAGCCTGATCTGCCGGGCAATCGCCGATGAGCGAGGCGGTGCTGATCCTTCGATCCCAAAGCAGAACAGAGCCTGCGTTTAGGTTGTACCGCCTGATGCGGATGGCAACGCCAGGCGTTTTGTTGCGATCTGATGTAATGTGGTGTGCGATATTCAGATTTCTTTAGGAGCCATACCGTTTAATGTTGGTTCTATTCGGCCTTTGCTGAGCAAAAGCATGGCCGGAACAACACGCAAGTCAGGGAATTGCCTCAAACTTGCGTGAAAAGCGGGTCGCCGCATTGTCCAAGTGCTCAAAAGGCGCCATGATTAACGGACACGAGCACAGTGGCGCCTAAACGATGGGAATTTGCGGATGAACCGGTCGGTCTGGGCAGCTCTGATATTTGCCACATTCGCGATTCCGGGCACGCTAACAGCATCGCGATCCGCGTTTGCGCAGAACCCACCAACACCTGAAGAATATACCGCACAGGTCGGTGGCACGTCGCGCATTGTTGCACCTGGGCGATTCAAACTGGATGGCCGCCGCCAGATCTGCGGGCGCAGACCAACCGTGATCGACAACCAACTGGACGATTATGGCGCCGCCTATCCGGGCTTCCTAATCATGAACCAGCGGCTGTTGAAGCGCGTCAGCACGCCGGTCAAACAGTGGATTTATGCGCACGAATGTGGCCACCAATTCCGCGGACCAGATGAAGAAACTGCCGATTGCTTCGCCGTGCAACGAGGCCGCCGTCAGGGCTGGTTAAGTAAAGCCGGCCTGGAAGAGGTCTGCCAATTTATTGCGCCAGCCAAAGGCGACAGTATGCACCTGTCAGGTTCGTTCCGCTGCGAATACATGCGCCGCTGCTATGCCGATCCCAGGGTGAGATAACCCTCCTTTGTCCCCGACCCCTCAAGCCTCACATAAAATTTGCCCGAATGCTTTCTTTTCGGAAACCTCGGGCCATGCGCATCGGCGAATACACCAAAACAGTCCTCGGTTTGGCCGAAACCGTCTATCGCTGGCTCAATGCGCTGACGGATCTCGATATGAATCGCCGTTTACGGATCGCCACCTACGCTGAAACCGTCGCTGACACCCTCGAACGGACCGCGACCGCGCTCGATCATTATTCCTCCGAACCTGAAAATCGGGCAGCCCGCCGCACCGCGATGCGTGAAGCAGCAAGAATCCGCGGATATATCGAGACAATCGTCGAGGTTTTGCGTCCACACCTTGACGGACGGAAGGTGGCTGGCGTTAAAAGGCGGCTGGATCAACTCGATGCCGACAAATCACTCCTGGACCCGGACGC
>JAJFHI010000311.1 GCA_021775715.1 Hyphomicrobiaceae bacterium
CCGGGCACCGTGTTTCGTTGGGTCAATCAACCACTCTAGAAATAGTCGCGGTTACGCCGATGTTTCCGGTGCCAACGCTTTTTCTTCCAGTGCTTGCGTTTCCAATGCCTGTGGCAGGATACCGGCCACTTTCTCCAACCCCTATGACGATGGGCAGCTCTAACACCCCATCGCGGGATATAGTGATATCGGCAACCTCGATGACGGTAACGCACATCGAGCTTGAGGCCTTCTCCCCTCACGCTGTTGGCAACGCCAGCCGGTGCTGCAGAAATAGGTGCTGCTGTTGCCGGAACCACGGCAAACATAGACGCGGCCAGAACTACGGCAGCGGATAGCTTCAAAAAGTTCATCATTTTCCTACTTTCTCAAGTCTGATCGGCCGCCGCCGAATTCTTCCGACAACAACCGAAGTCCTAAGTCAGCATCCCAAGCATAAACTTTAGAGTGCACGGATCAGGTGGCGGGAGCCCGCCAAACAAACGAGACACTCCACGGCGTGAACATCTGCAACGTATGAACGGCAAAGAATCCGTCGCTGCGTTTGGAAAAAAGATGACAGGTAGAGCCGCAGGTTTTGTGTCTGCGAGATGGCAGGACGTCTTTGCCACAGACCAGATCGCAAAACCGCCATTTAGCTACCGAAACGCTGCTCGATATACTCTTCAAGGACTTTTTTGAAGTCGTCGGCAATTGTGGCACCGCGCAACGTCATGGCTTTCTTGCCATCAATAAAAACGGGCGCCGCGGGTTGTTCGCCCGTGCCTGGCAGAGAGATACCGATGTCGGCATGCTTCGATTCACCCGGACCATTCACAATACAGCCCATTACAGCCAGATTGAGTGTTTCAACGCCGGGATATCGCGCCTTCCAATCCGGCATACGTTCGCGGACCATCGTCTGAACGTCGCGTGCAAGTTCCTGGAACACGGTCGATGTCGTCCGCCCGCATCCGGGACAGGCTGCAACAATCGGCACGAACGATCTCAGGCCCATCGTCTGCAGGATTTCCTGCGCGACCTGAACTTCCACCGTGCGATCCCCACCGGGTTCTGGCGTCAGAGAAACGCGAATGGTGTCGCCGATACCTTCCTGCAGCAACACACCCATGGCCGCGGTCGAAGCCACAATGCCTTTTGACCCCATGCCAGCTTCCGTCAGGCCGAGATGCAGCGCGTTTTTTGAACGCGCCGCCAACATGCGATAGACGGCGATCAAATCCTGCACAGCAGATACTTTTGCAGATAGAATTACTCGATCGGCGGCAAGCCCCAATTCTTCCGCGCGCGCAGCTGACAACAACGCCGATTGAACAATTGCTTCATGAGTAACGGCGCGGGCGGTTTTCGGGTTAGCGCTGTTAGCGTTTTCATTCATCAAGTGGGTGAGAAGTTCCTGATCCAAAGAGCCCCAGTTGACGCCGATGCGCACCGGCTTGTTGTACTCCAACGCCTTTTCGACAATTGCGGAGAACTGGCCGTCCTTCTTCTTCTTAAATCCAACGTTACCTGGATTGATCCGGTACTTGTCGAGCGCTTCAGCACACGCCGGATGGTCAGCCAAAAGCGTGTGCCCATTGTAGTGAAAATCACCAACCAACGGTACTTTCTCACCGCGGGTGCGCAACCGATCTCGAATGTGGGGCACAGCTTTTGCGGCTTCGTCGCGGTCGACGGTAATACGCACCAGTTCCGAACCAGCACGTGCAAGGGCTGCAACCTGAGTCACCGTCGCGTCGATGTCTGCAGTATCCGTGTTGGTCATCGATTGCACGACGATGGGCGCGCCACCACCAACAACCACACCCGCAACATCGACACCCACCGCATCGCGACGGACGTCCTGTGGTGACATTTGCTCATCAGCCGTCATTGCGTGAAACCTTCGCGCTCTATTTATTCGTGTTCGCCTATGCAGACTTTACCTAGTCGACCTACCCGGCGTTGGCCAGCGCACCGACCGCAAACTCTAAGCCCTGCGACGTTGGCGCACCTGCCCGATAACCAGTGATACCACTGCCAGCAGCGCCATCATCAAAACAATGGCAGGGCCGCCAGCTGTGTCGAATTGTAAAGACAGGCCGAAACCAAGGCCAACGGCGATCAATCCAGAAACGGCCGTTAACAGAACCATCCGTTCAGGTGTCGCAGCAAAAGGCCGGGCAGCGATTGCCGGCACGACAAGGAATGCGACGACCAATAAGATGCCGACGATCTTGATCGCAGCAGCCACAAACACAGCCAACAATAGTGTGAAGCACGTACGGACAAAAACCGGCGACACGCCCTCGGCCTCTGCCAATTGTTCGTGCACCACCAGGCGCAACAATGGCTGCCACAGCCACCACATGGCAAATGTGACCACGGCGCCGCCTGCGTAAATTACGATAAGATCCGTTTTAGAGACGGCATAAAGGTCGCCAAACAGATAGGACATCAGATCGAGCGACGGGCCCGCAATCGCAACGGTTGCAAGCACCCCAGCAGATAATGTCCCATGGTGCATTAGACCAAGAATGGAATCGAGCGGCAAAAAGGACTGCCGTCCCAACGCCAGGATTGCAACGGCAGCAGCAATCGCAACGGCAAACACCGTCGACGTCGGCTCGATCTCCAAAGCCAGACCCAGCGCAACACCGATCAGGCAGGCCTGCGCGATGGTCTCGCCGAAATAGGCCATGCGGCTCCAGACAACGATGCAGCCAAGAGGAGCTGCAACGATCGCAAGACCAACAGCTGCTGCAAGCGCGCGGAGCAGAAACGGTTCCAAGTGCTAGGCTCCGGTGTTAGACGTGGGATCGGGCGTCGCGCGGCCCGTCAGATCGTGGGTGTGATCGTGATGATGTTCGTAGATGGCAAAGGCGCGGGCTGCTTCGGCGCCGAATAAACGCGCATATTCAGCGTGCTGGGCAACGGCGGTCGGCTTGCCGGAACAACAGACGTGCTGATTCAGGCAGATAACGCGATCGCTCGAGGCCATCACGACATTCAAATCGTGGCTGACCAGCAAATCGCCTAGCCCCCGGGTCGTGCGCAGCCGTGCAATTAAATCATAGAGCTCGGCCTCACCGGCATGATCGACGCCTGTGACAGGTTCATCGAGCACCAACACGTCCGGATCTCGCAGCAGTGCGCGCGCCAGCACCACACGCTGCAATTCGCCACCTGATAGTTTGGCGAGCTGCTGTCCCGAAACGCGCCCGGCGCCAACTGTTTCGAGAACGCGCGAAATTTCATTGTCCGAAGCCGAGCTGCCGAGTGCCAAAAAGCGCGCAACTGTCATCGGCAAGGTTGGGTCAATGTCAAACCGTTGCGGGACATAGCCGATGTTTAAACCGGGCTTGCGATGAACCACGCCAGTGTCCGGCGCCTCCAAACCCAATAACACTTTCACCAGCGTCGTTTTGCCAGCACCGTTCGGACCGATAAGTGTCACGACTTCACCGGGCGCCAGATCAAGATCAACTTCACTCAAGAGCACCCGTCCACCACGCATCACGGATAAGTCGCGGACAGAAAACAGCGC
>JAJFHI010000312.1 GCA_021775715.1 Hyphomicrobiaceae bacterium
GTGCCTTGCTTGCTTGATAAGGCCCCCCCTCATCATTCTCGGCTGAGGAATACGAAAAGAACTCGTGTTCATCAGACTGTGCACCCATCAGTGTGCCATAAAGCGTTTTGATTCGCTCAGCTTCTTCAAGGGGGGTCTGCAAGGACCTTGCAACATCATAGGTCATATGCTGGCCACCAACCGGAACAGCATCCGCAAAAACAAAGGCACCATCAACAAACAATGCAAGAGTTGTAGTTCCCCCGCCGATGTCGATAACTGTTACACCAAGTCGGCGCTCTTCTTCTGTTGTAACGGCAATCGCGCTTGCAAACGGCGTTACGATCAAACCTGCAACGTCCAGATAGCAGCGCTCTATCAACATTACGAGATTGCGCAGCGGCGTCTCATCCGCCGAAATGGTGTGAAGATCTGCCGCGATCTCATGGCCGGCCATGCCGACTGGCTCGCCTCCGACGGCGATACCATCAAGCTGCACTCCAACACGGAACAGATGCACGAGTGAGCGGCCATCGCGCTCAGCATAAGCCCGTCCCGCATCCATAACCCGCGCAACATCCATGTTGTCGACGACGCCGGTTTCCGTACGTGCCTGGGCTGCGAAATTCTGAGACTTAAGTCGGCCGCACGATACCGACACATAGGCGCTATCAATCTCAACACCAGCGGTGCGTTCCGCCTGACTGACAGCCATACGGATCGACTGTTCGGCTGCGTCGATGTCGGCGACAACGCCTGCTTTGATGCCCCGCGCGCGTTGATGTCCAATGCCGATCACACGAGCACCAGCAAATGGTGACGCCGTTTGGCCTGGCACAGGTTGCTGATCATAGACGACAATCAAGCAGACAATTTTGCTGCTGCCGATATCGATGATGGCTTCCAAGTTGCGCCCGCGCATGCGACCGGAATCCCTAATTGACATGACGTGTCCAACCGCATTGAGCCGGACCGCCGCTAGATTTCACCGTCGGTTGCATCAACCAGCCTCCGCCACTTTTGCAGTGCGGCGACGAATGGAGATACGTCCGGGTGTTCGCAAATCGATAACTGTGTTCGCGTATTGCGCCAAGCTCGCAAGAAGCTTTTGCACTTTTGCCCGACGCAACGTTGCATCAACGCCATCAGCTGGTAAGTGCACGAGCGCTCCGTTTCGCAAATGCAACGTCCACCGCCTCTCACCGACCCGCTCGGCTTCGTGCAAGTGCTCACTCAAAGGCTTGTAGTGCGACAGAACCGTCATAAGGTTGGTGCTCGCATCGCTTGCGCCTGCCCCCTTGAGTCTCACGAGGCCTGCAACGTTTTGGTCTTTGGGAACGGAACCGAGAACGCGCCCGGTGGCGTCCAGCAACGCCGGCCTCTTGCCGTCACCGCGCTTCCAAACGGCGATTGGCGTGCGTTCCGTGACTTTGACGGAAAGCTGACCGGGAAAGATCCGCGTGATCGCCGCCGTCTTGATCCAGGACAGTGTTTCAATACGCTTTCGGGCTACTGAAATGTCGAGCGAGAAAAACGTTTGCGCGGTGTCCAACCCCAGCGCCTTGAATATC
This sequence comes from Hyphomicrobiaceae bacterium, assembly GCA_021775715.1. Lineage (GTDB taxonomy): Bacteria > Pseudomonadota > Alphaproteobacteria > Rhizobiales > Hyphomicrobiaceae > JAJFHI01. Next base: position 1,551 of record JAJFHI010000312.1, read on the forward strand.
GCGGCATCATCGGTGTGCTTGTTGCCAACGACGGCGACCTGTTCAAGACCAAAACCTGCAAAGCGGGCAACTTCAACGGCCTTAGGAAGCATCGGCTCGTACTTGCGCACATTGGCGCCACCATCAGTGACAGCGAAAAACACAAGCGCGCCTGCGCAAGCCGCAACGATCATTCGTGGCAGCAAGGCTATCGATACGGCCTGGCGAACGCGCTTGCGACCATGACGGCGGCCGCGGCGACCTCCCCGCTTTTCGCCAGGCGCCAGGGTATCGTTATTGGGGACTGTAGGTTTTGCGAATGGATGTGACGGTAGAGAGAACGCAATTGGTTGTGTGCGGGGTTCGGCCCGCTTGTTAGAAAACCGTCCTGTCCTTACCTGTCGCAACTCGCATCCTCGACGATCCACCGGACGAGGTCGCCAAACGACCATCCAGCGTGTCCCGCAAATTCCGGCACCAATGACGTCTTCGTCATTCCGGGTTGCGTGTTCACCTCCAGGCACACAAGCTCGCCAGTGCCGCCTTCGGTGTCGTCGAAACGGAAGTCCGCCCGGGAAACACCTCGGCAACCCAACGCGTTATGCGCCGCCAAAGTGTATTTCCGGATGGTTTGGTAAACATTTGGTAAAAGATCGGCTGGAAGCACATGTTCTGAGCCGCCGGGCGCGTATTTCGCCTCGAAATCGTAGAAATCGAGCCCTTTGAGCGGCAGGATCTCAATGACTTCGCTGACGAAGTCACCGAAAACGGCACAGGTCAATTCACGGCCATCGACAAACCGTTCGACCATCACGACCTCGTCAAGGTCGCAGTCTTTGCCAATCAGCTCCGGTGGGCTTGCAGCACCCTTTGCGACAATCACAACGCCAACGCTCGAGCCCTCGGCTACCGGTTTCACAACATACGGTGGCTCCATCACGTGACCAGCAAGCGCTTTGCGGCGCGTCACAAGTTTGGCTTCTGCTACATTAACGCCTGCCGTTTTCATCGCACCTTTGGCGGCCTCCTTGTGCATTGCCAAGGCCGAGCCAAGAATTCCGGAATGCGTGTACGGCAGCCGGAGGAATTCGAGCATTCCCTGCACAGCACCATCTTCACCGAACTTGCCATGCAAGGCATTGAAACAAACGTCAGGTTTGCATTCGACCAGTTGGGCCGCCAGATCTTGTGCCACGTCAATTTCAGTGACGCGGTAGCCTTCTTCGCGCAGGGCTTCGGCGACCGCGGCACCTGACTTCAGACTGACAGGTCGCTCTGCCGACAAACCACCAAGCAACACGGCAACATGGTCAAAGGTGCGGGCAGGGGGCTTGGCAAGCATGGCGGGCCTTTAAAGTTTCGTGACGGTTTTGAAAAGCAATACGCGATGGCTTTGCAAGGTTTGAGACACCAACTGAAACCCGCTTACTCGACCGAAGCAGGATGTACGTTATCGGACAACGCCAAGGCCTCTCCCGTCTCGTGGCCGTCTAAAGGTTCACCAAGACGAATGATTTCCCAACTGAGCGTGACACCAGAAGTGGCTTTGACGCGCGCGCGTATCGTCTCACCGAGACGCTCAATGTCTTCGCCCTTGGCCTCATCGAAGTTGATCAGGAAGTTGCAGTGCTTTTCAGACACCATCGCACCGCCGACCTTGAAGCCACGCAGGCCCGCTGCATCAACGAGCTTCCATGCGCTTTGGCCGTCAGGATTTTTGAACGTCGACCCACCGGTGCGTTCCTTTATAGGCTGATTTTGCTCGCGATAATTCGCGACTTCATCCATCTCTCGCAATATATCTTCCGGCTTGCCTGGCGTTCCCTGATAGAGCGCTTCGGTAAAGATCCAGTCTTTAGCGATGCTGCAATGGCGGTAGGTATAGCCCATGTCCGCGTTCGACAACACATGGAGATTGCCGTCTCGATCAACAGCACGTGCTTCCACCAGCACATCCTTCGTTTCCGTTCCGTGTGCACCGGCATTCATGCGTAACGCACCACCGATCGAGCCGGGAATACCGCGGTAGAATGCAAGTCCTGCAATACCAGCATCGGATGCTGCGCGGGCTGCTTTCACATCCGGCACGGCCGTGCCAACGCGAAGCCTATTGCCCTCTTCAACGGTGATGTTGCCAAACTCACGCCCGAGACGGATCACAACACCAGCAAAGCCGCCATCTCGAACCAGAAGATTCGAGCCCAATCCAATAACAAAAACCGGCACTTCTTTCGGGATATTCTTTAGAAAGTAGGCAAGATCGGTTTCGTCAGCTGGCTTGAACAAAACCGTCGCCGGACCGCCAACGCGGAACCATGTAATTTGTTTGAGCAGCGCATCGGCTGTGAGACGTCCGCGCAACTCCGGCACCGCGGATTTGATGTCCGCCATCAAAGTCGAGTCCTGGCTCACTGCATGCCTCCGACCTGAGCGGGCGCCGGACCAAGCCACTGCGGCAGGCCGTTGGCCCATTCCGTGGAAACGCCAGCACCCAGGCACACAACCATGTCACCTGGACGTGTTTCGCTGCGCAGCACATCAACAAGATCGCGCGGCTCGCGAATCGACATTACCGCCGGATGCCCATTGGCACGGATGTTTTGCGCCAGTGTGTGTTGATCGACACCTTCAATGGGCAGCTCACCAGCGGAATAAAGCGGCGCAACGATTACATTGTCAGCATGTGTGAAGCAGGTCGAGAAATCGTGGAATAGCGCCTGAACGCGCGTGTATCTATGCGGTTCGCAGACAGCAAAAACGCGTCCCTGCGCGCCCGCCTTAGCCGCACGCAATACGGCTGCAATTTCCACTGGGTGGTGACCATAGTCGTCGTAAAACGCAACCCCATTCCATTCGCCGGTAAATTGGAAACGCCGTTTAACACCGGAGAAGCTTGCTAGGCCTTGGCGAATAGCATCATCTGGAATGCCGGCTTCGGCGGCAATTGCAATGGCGGCCAATGCGTTGAGCGCGTTATGTTGGCCAGGCGTCGGCACCTCAATGCCTTTCAGCTCACGGCGGCCACCAACCACACGGTCAGAAAGTGCTACATCAAAAATCGCGACGTGCCCGCGTTGCGACAAGCCCGTCAAGCGCAGGTCGGCGATGTCGGACACACCGTACGTCAGCAACCTGCGGCCATCGAGACGAAGTGCCAAACGCTCGACCATGTCATGCACAACAGGATGGTCGATACACGTCACTGCAAGCCCGTAAAACGGGATGCCGCGATAAAAACGCTCGAAGGCGGCATGCATGTTCTCAACGGTTTTGTAGTAATCGAGATGCTCGGGATCAATGTTCGTGATTACGCCAATTTCTGTTGGCAAGTGCGTGAGAGTGCCATCGGACTCGTCGGCTTCAACGATCATCCAATCGCCATTGCCAAGTCGCGCGTTTGAATCCCAATCCTTGATGATACCGCCGGTAATAACGGTTGGGTCTAGGGCAGCAGATGCAAACAAATGCGCGACCAGGGAAGTCGTCGACGTCTTACCATGCGTACCGGTGACCGAGATCGTGCGATACATCCGCATCAACTCAGCCAGCATCTCAGCGCGGCGAATAATGGTCAGGCCTTTGGCACGGGCTGCTGCAAGCTCCGGATT
>JAJFHI010000313.1 GCA_021775715.1 Hyphomicrobiaceae bacterium
GATTGAAGGTGCGATCGCGGCGGCAAAGGCGGAGTTTGCAGCGGACGAGAAAAAACGCGCAACACGTCAGTGGTCGCAACTTGTGCTAGAGCATCTCGTTCCAGCTGTCCCTGAAATGGTTGGAGGTTCGGCAGATCTCACCGGATCGAATCTGACGAACACAAAAACCTCGAAAGGTGTGACTGCCAAAGAGTTCAGCGGCAACTATGTATATTACGGCGTGCGCGAGCACGGCATGGCAGCTGCGATGAACGGCATGGCACTGCACGGCGGAATCATCCCGTACGGCGGCACGTTCATGGTCTTCACCGACTATTGTCGTCCGTCGATGCGTTTGGCCGCTCTCATGAAGCAGCGCGTCATCTATGTCATGACGCACGATTCCATTGGCCTCGGCGAAGACGGCCCAACGCACCAGCCCGTCGAACATCTGGCCGCCATGCGTGCCATTCCAAACATGAATGTGTTGCGTCCGGCTGATGCGATGGAAACTGCTGAGTGTTGGCAGATCGCATTGGAAGATCTTGAAACACCGACGATGCTTGCTCTGACACGCCAGGGTGTTGCAAAGTTGCGCTCTGAGGTGACGACTGAAAACTTCAGCCGCAAGGGCGCCTATGTGCTGCATGAACCGGAAGGTGGTCGCGACGTCACGCTGATCTCAACAGGCTCAGAAGTGGGGCTTGCCAAGGAAGCCGCCGATGCGTTGGCCGAAACCGGTATTAAGGCCGCTGTTGTATCAATGCCGGGTTTCCGTCAGTTTGCGATGCAGGATGCGAGCTACCAGAAAAGTGTTCTGGGAGATGCCCCACGTATCGCGATTGAAGCTGCGATCGAGCAGGGCTGGCGCCAGTGGTTGCGTCCGGACGATGCGTTTATTGGCCTTAGCGACTTTGGGGCCTCGGCGCCAATCGACGATCTCTACAACCATTTTGGTGTGACGGCGCAACGCGCTATTGAGATGGCGAAGACGCTGGTTGGCAAATAACAGCAAGCCGGAATTTCAAACCTTTATTACGAGACGAACGGAGAGGCGCCGATGGATTTTGCCGCGCTACGCAACATCAGCGATGTCGAGGTTGCCGGCAAACGCGTGATTGTGCGCGTTGATTTGAATGTTCCGTTGCATGATGGCGTTGTCACAGATGCCACGCGCATCGAACGCGTTGCGCCGGGCTTGTCAGATCTGTCGGACCGTGGCGCCAAGGTGATTGTTCTGTCCCACTTTGGCCGACCAAAAGGCAAAGTTGTTGAAGAATTCTCCCTGCGCCCGGTGGCCCAGAAGATGAACACTATGATCGACGGCGGTGTTGGATTTGTCGGCACCTGCGTTGGTGCCAAAGCAACCGACGCTGTGACCAACATGCAGGACGGTGACATCATCGTCTTCGAAAATCTGCGCTTTCACGCGGGTGAAGAAAAAAACGATGCTACGTTTGCCAAAGAACTGGCAGCCAACGCCGACATTTTTGTGAACGAAGCGTTTTCTGCGGCTCATCGGGCGCATGCGTCCACGGAAGCCATCACCCATATTCTTCCGTCCTATGCAGGCCCATTAATGCGGGCTGAAATCGATGCCTTGCGCGCAGCGCTCGACAACCCAACTCGGCCGACGGTGGCTTTGGTTGGCGGTGCGAAAGTCTCGACCAAAATTCCGGTGCTGACTAATCTGATGGATAAGGTCGACAAGCTCATAATTGGCGGGGGAATGGCCAATACGTTTTTGCAGGCACAGGGATTGGAGGTCGGAAAGTCGCTGGCCGAACCAGATTTCCATGACACGGCGCGCAAAATCATGGCTCTTGCCGCCGACAAAAACTGCGAAATTCTTCTGCCGAAGGACGTCGTCGTTGCAAACGAATTTAAGGCTGGCGCCGCCGCCACGACCGTTGCTGTCGACGCCGTGCCGTCTGACGCAATGATCCTTGATGTCGGCCCGGATTCGATTGCGCATCTGGCAGGTGTGCTGTCTGAGTGCCGCACACTTTTGTGGAACGGCCCGATGGGTGCGTTTGAGATCGAACCGTTTGGCGCTGGCACATTCAGACTTGCTGCCGCTGCTGCGAAGCTGACACGCGAAGGCAAACTGACATCGATTGCTGGTGGCGGCGATACGGTTGCAGCACTCAATGACGCTGGCGTCAGTGACGACTTCAGCTACATCTCAACGGCGGGTGGGGCGTTTCTCGAGTGGCTCGAGGGCCGCGAGCTGCCAGGCGTTGTTGCATTGACGCGTCATGCCTCCTGATGACGCCGGGCGTGATCCGATGCGCCTGCCAAAAGCCGTACTTTTCGATCTCGACGGTACGCTGGCCGAAAGTGTTGGCGACATTCGCAATGCGCTGAACCTGGCGCTGTCGTTGAAAGGCGTGCCACCATTCAGCGAAGATGCAGTGCGGCGCATGATCGGCGCGGGCGCATTGAAGCTTATTATTCGCGCGATGTTGGCGGCTGATATGACGCCCAATCAGTTTGACGCGCAGTACCTCAAGGCTGCGTTCGCGGCCGCGTATAACGACGCGTATTGTGTGGAGACGAAGTTGTTTCCTGGCACTTTGGGTGTGCTGCGCGAGCTGAAAACGGCAGGTTGCAAGCTGGCTGTTGTGAGTAACAAACCGCACGATCTGACGGAGAAGGTCGTCGCAGGCCTGGGTGTTCGCGACATGTTTGATTTCGTCCTCGGCGGCACTGATGCGCACGCCCTGAAGCCGTCCGGTGCTATGCTTGTTGCGTGCACGAAGGCGTTGAGTGTTTCAGTGGAAAGTGTCGTCATGGTGGGTGACAGCGACAACGATGTGGGCGCCGCGCAAGACGCTGGCTGTCCGGTCATCGTTGTGGATTACGGCTACACTGACCTGCCCGCCGAAACCCTTGGCGCAGATGGCGTTATCTCCGACATCGACGAGTTAATCGGCACGCTTGCGGGCGTGGTTTGATCTCGTATTTCGACGCAACTGAATAAATCCATCTACCGGCGTCAGTTGTCGCAAAGATCCATTGTTTGCATCGACCAACGGCGGTAGGACTGAAATGCTGCTGGTTCAGTTTTGAAAACGCGACCATGAGAGAACTTTGAATTGGAGATCACGCGTCGTGTCCGACAACAATTCGCCAACGCTGCCGTCAATTGCCCTGACGATTGCAGGATCGGATTCGTCCGGTGGTGCGGGCATTCAGGCGGACCTCAAAACTTTCGCCGCGCACGGAGTTTATGGTGCAAGTGTCATAACGGCGTTGACGGCGCAGAACACAACGGGTGTTTCCGGCGTACATCAAGTGCCGCCGGAATTTGTTGTAGCTCAGATGGAGGCCGTCGGTTCGGATTTGACGGTAGGGGCGACCAAGACCGGCATGCTCTTTGATACGAGCTGCATTGAAGCCGTTGGCCGCGCGCTGGATGCACATCGGTTTGGACCGCTGATTGTCGATCCGGTTATGATTGCAACAAGTGGCGATCAGTTGCTTGCCGATGATGCGATCGATGCCATGAAGAGCATCATCATCACGCGCGCAGAAATCATCACACCAAATTTGGCAGAAGCGGCCCGACTGCTAGAGCAAGATCAAGCCAATGATGTTGACCGCATGATCACACAAGCCCAGGCGTTGAAGAAACTCGGACCAGGCGCCGTGCTTGTGAAGGGCGGCCACGGAGATGCCGGTGACGCGGTTGATGTGTTTTTCGATGGCAATGATGTCGCCGTCATTTCGCACCCGCGCGTTGTGAGCCAAAACACACACGGAACTGGTTGTACCCTATCAGCGGCCATTGCCGCCAACCGTGCTTCCGGCATGGCTTTGCGATCATCAGTTGAAGCGGCGAAGACCTATGTCTGGGAAGCCATCGTGGCGGCCAAAGACACGCGCCTTGGTAAAGGTCATGGGCCGGTTGATCATCTCTATAAAATCCGTGAGGCGTAATTCGCGAACCTGAACGACATCCATCAGTGTGCGCCAAAGACACACTTCGCCTGTCGAATGCTTCCTGGCCCACAATCAAACGTGTTTTTCGTCAAGAGTGGTGTTTCTGGGTGCTTAAATTGCCGCGACCGGAATACAGGGACGGAATGACCATGAAAACGATGATGCATACGACGAGATGGCTGAGGCGGCTTGCAATTGTCGGCATTGCAGTTGGTGCAACGTTCGCAGGTGCTGCAGCAGACCCGATTGGCAAACTACCTGGGCGTTGGACAGGATGGGGTTCTGTCACTCACCAGGGTGGCGCGAAGGAGCAGCTAAAATGCGTTGCGACATACTTCGTCGAGAATTCCGGCAAAGACATCCGACAGAATCTCCGGTGCGCCAGCAAAGGTTATAAAATCGATGTTGTTGGTAAGTTGAAAGTCACTTCGACAGCTGTCAATGGTAGCTGGTCTGAACGCATTCGCTCGTCGTCGGGATCTGTTTCCGGACGTGTCACCAATAAGGGGTTTAATCTTGCCATCCGCGGTGCAGATTTTTCAGCGGCGATGACGATGACCACGACGTCGTGCAAGCAAAGCATCAACATCGCACCACAAGGTCTAGCCGTTACGCGCATCGCCATTGGTCTCGCGAAGTGCTAGCCGGACATAAGAGAAAGCGCCGCAACTGCTCAGCGTGACGCCTAATTGCATGTGTGACTACAAGGCACCTCATGTCGCAACAACATCGCGGATGTGACTGGAAACTCTTGTGCCCTCCGTGAAGTACTGGGTAATGTTTCGGCGGTTCGAGCGCTCGAGAGCGCTTACCTGCCTGGGGGGGCAGAGTTCACGGGGGGCGAAGACTCCATGAACTCATTTCAGAGAGCCGATCCTGCGGACGCCGCGGATCGGCTTTCTTTTTGCCTGAAGTTCAAGGCACTTAACTCCATTTTCCTGAGCGCAGTTGTTCAGAGCAAAAGTGTCACGGATGCAACAGCAGCTTTGCCAAAACACTTCTCAGATACCGGAAATACTACGATTTTTCATGGTGATGGCCGTGGCGTCGGACTAATGTCGAGCCAAGGCATGGTTCGGCAATAAACTGCTAGCGGATTCGTTCCCCTGTAGTTTTGCGCATCTTGAAGTGCGCAGGCCGAACACCGGAAACTATACGCTGCAACGTGGTGTTCTGTTCGAAGAGATTGGCGGGCAGAACGGCGCACAAGATCGGCGAAACAACGGGGTCCGAAGCTATGAAGTTTACCAGTTACAAAACGAAACTCAGTCAGGTGATGTGTGCCTCCGTTTCGGTGCTCGCGAGTGTGGCGTTTGCGGGTGAGACAATGGCGGGCGGTTTTGCCATTCGCGAACAGTCTGTCTCCAGCCAGGGCGCGTCGTTTGCCGGCTCAGCCGCGGGTGGCGATTTGAGTTCTATTTTCTGGAACCCGGCAGCAACTGGCGTTAAAAACGGTATGAACACAGAGTCCCATAACTCTTTGATCATTCCGCGCGCGGAAATCGACGTGAATTCAGCCACGAACGTTGTGCCAGCGATCCAGGGCGCACTTAACGCGGCCGACCCATCGTCCGGCAATATTGGACAGCTTGCATTGGTCGGTGCCAGCTACGGCAACTATCAGCTGAGCCCAGACCTTTGGATCGGCTTTGGTCTCAACAGTGGGTTCGGTCTTTCTACCAAGCCCGACAATGTGAACTACCGCGGCGCGCAACTCGGGCGCTCGACAAAGCTGTTTACGCTCAATGCCAACCCAACTTTGGCCTACAAGATTGCGCCGGGTGTTTTGCTAGGTGCTGGTCTCCAGGTTCAATACGCCGATGGCACGCTTAAATTTGCAACCGGTGCACCGCAAGGTTTGACCACATACTTCGATGGTGATGACTTTGCCTTTGGCGCTACAGCAGGGATCTTGTTGCAGCCCTCATCTGGCACAAGCATCGGCCTCGGTTACCGCTCTCGTTTGAGCCATACGCTCGACGGTAATTTCACAACCAATGGCACACCTTTGAATATTGCGGCTGAAGCCGACGTCGACTTGCCGGACATCGTAACTTTGAGTATCCGCCAGGCCATTGCGCCGAGAACACGCTTGCTCGGAACCGTGGAGTGGTCGAACTGGAGCCGCTTTGAGGAACTGACAGTTGTTTCAAAGCAAACTGGTGCGACCGTCTTGACTGGCCCTGTTGCAGCTGGCGGCACGGTTGGAACTATACCGGCGAATTGGGGTGACGGCTGGTTCTTTGCACTGGGTGGTGAGTACGATTACTCGCCATCAGTTACCCTGCGCGCTGGTGTGGCTTATGAGATCTCACCGGTCGACAGTCGGGAAAAACGCATCGTAACAATACCTGACGCCGACCGCGTGTGGCTCAGCGGCGGTGCAACGATGCGTGTCACCGACAGCATGGAGGTCGACTTCGCTTACACTCATGTGTTCATCGACGACGGAGACTTCACACGCCAAACACTGACAAACCCTGTTCTGCCAGCATCCACAATCACAGGTACATCGGAGGCGGCCGTTGATATCGTCTCAATTAGCTTGAAGTCGAAGTGGTAAGCCTGCTGCTTGGGAAGTAGCGTTCTAATAAAAAAGAGCGGGCCATCACATCAAGTGATGGCCCGCTCTTTCGTTTTGAAATTTCTCGTTTCGTCTATGATTCGTTTGACGTTGGTGGCTCGGTTAGATCCGGCAGTTCGGCCGGCACACCGCCGCTATCAACTTCCAACTCGTGCATCACGGTTTCGAGGATAGCCATCAGGCGGGTCCCTGCATCATCAAGCGACTTGGCCATATGCAGCGTTTTCTCAGACTGCACCGCATGTTGATGGCTCAAGGCATAAATCTTTGATGCATGTCGCGCGATGGCTTCGCAGTTCTCGGGGCTGACTTGGTCATTCTGCAGCGTCCAGGCAAGATCGTGCATATCCTCTGCAGCCTTGAGAATACTGGTACCCGTGGCGCCGGCGTCTGTCTCGGTTGTCGATGCGCCCGGTTTTGTTGCCGTCGATTGGGCCAGCAGCGCCTTACCGTCAACCGAATCCAGTTGGCCCGGTTTGGCAAACAGGTCATCACGCGTTTCCGTAATGAAGGCATTGACACCTTCTAGCTCGCTCTTCAATTGACCGAGCAAAGCTGGCGGTTGGCGCAGTGATGTCTTGAGTTTGTCGATCGCATCTTCCAGCAGTGCACTGTCGAGACGGCGCGCGCGGCGGCCATGCTCGGCAAGGAACCAACGGCCACGCGCTGTTTCTAAGAGTGCCGTTTCAATCGCCCGATATTCGTCGTCCGAATTGAGGGATTGGGCTGCGTTCGTCTGTTGCATGGTCGGTATCCACAAAGCCATTGAATGGTCATCATGACTACGCGATTCGAATAACTTATCGGAGTGCGCGCGACGCAAAACAGGGGATAGGTTCGTATGCCGAAGATTGATGCGGACCAGGATGTTGCGATGAAGTCACGCTCGGTTGAAACGGCAGGTGGTGTTGGTATGTCAGGTACAACGCAAACTGCGTCCGGTTACGGCTGGCGGGTCGGCCTGTTCTACGGAGCGTTGTTTCTAATTTATGGCGTGCAAATCCCGTTTATGCCGATCTGGCTGGATTGGCGCGGTTTGTCTGCTATCGAAATTGCATTTGTTGGGGCGGCGCCGTTCTTTCTGCGTGTGGTGGTGTCGCCATTGCTCGCCATGGTGGCCGACCGCAAAGGCTCGCATCGCGCCATGATTCTGGTGCTCGCAGCCGTCGCTGTCGTTACCTCCGTCGGACTGTCGCAGATCTATTCCCACGACTTTGTTGTGTTGGCCTCAATTGTACTCGCCATTGCCATGATTTCGATGATGCCGTTGACGGAAACAATTGCCGTTCAGGGCGTGCAACGTGCAGGTCTTGACTATGGCCGCATGCGTTTGTGGGGATCTGCCACTTTTATCTTAATCGGGTTTCTCGCCGGCGCGTTGGTGACCCAATTTAAGCCGGGCATCATTATCTGGCTAACGGCGAGCGCGTGTCTTGCGACATTGGTTTTGGCGTTTGTGTTGCCTCGCGCGCGGCTCAATACCGACGTCGGTGATAAGCCAACCGTCAGCTTGAAATCCGAAGACTATGGGCTGCAGGCCCGAGACGCCGCGCGTTTGTTAAAGCATCCGCTGTTCCTGATGTTTCTTGTTGCCGGCGGCACCATACAAGCGGCGCATGCAACCTTCTACACGTTCGGTGCGTTGCTGTGGACGGCACAGGGAATTACAGCAACCTGGATTGGCGGGCTGTGGGCCATCGGTGTCGTTTCAGAAATCCTGGTGTTTGCCTATGCGGGTCGTGTGATGGGCGGAAATCGCGCGATGTGGTTGTTGATTGCGGGCGGTATAGCGGCTGTTCTGCGCTGGGTCGTGATGAGTTTTACCCCGGCACTGTGGGTGCTTGTGCCTTTGCAGGTGCTACACGGGCTGACTTACGGCGCAGCCCATCTCGGTGCCATTTATTTCATGAGCGCCGCGGTTCCAGACAAAGTCATGGGAACGGCGCAGGCGCTTTATGGATCTGCTGCAGCCGGAGTTGCGATGGGGCTTGCAATGCTTGCCGCCGGCCACCTTTACGAGGTTTATGCGGGTGCGAGTTACCTCGCGATGGCGGGTTTGGGAATGGTTGGCCTAATCGCAAGTCTCGTGATCTGGCGTCAATGGTCAGGCGGCCTGTTGTGGGAGGATGCGTAAGGCGTTCTAACCCCACAGTTCTCGTGAAGGCGGCGCGATCACGCCATCGCTTATGACAAGGCCATGCGGTCGGTCATTGGCAAGTAACAAAGGTCCGTCAAGGTCGACCCAGCGAGCGTGTTGCGCCAGCAAAAATGCAGGTGCCATGGCGAGCGACGTTGCCACCATGCAGCCAATCATCACATCAAAACCCAGCTCTTCGGCTGCCGACAACATGCGCAGGGCCTCCGTCAGTCCGCCGGTTTTATCGAGTTTGATGTTGACGGCGTCGTAGCGCCCGACGAGGCGGACAAGGTCGTCTGTCGTGTGCGCACTTTCATCAGCGCAGATGGGCACAGGCCGGGTGATATCTGCCAGGATCGCGTCGTGTTCGGCGGGCAGTGGTTGTTCAATGACGGCAATGTTTGCGGATGCGGCGGCGGACAGCAAGGCTTCAATGTTGGTGTTGGTCCAGGCTTCATTGGCATCACCGATCAACTCTGCGTCGGGCCGCGCGTAACGTACAGCTGCCATACGCGCGTCGTCGCCGTCGCCACCAAGTTTGAGTTTGAGGCACGCGTGATGCGGGACACGCTCGGCCGCGTTTGCCATCTCGTCCGCTGTTCCAAGGCTCAATGTGAATGCGGTCTGGCGGGGGTTAAGCGAGTTGTCCGAGGCACCGGCACGACCGATCATCGAATTTACAGAGCGATGAGATTTCTTGGCCGCAAAGTCCCACAGCGCGCAGTCCAATGCATTGCGCGCGGCACCAGGTTTCATGATCTTGTTTAACGTTGCATGACTTGGAACACACTCGCCAAAGGCTTCGAGTTCGCAAACGACGCCGACAACACTCTCGCCATAACGCGCATAAGGAACCGCTTCGCCACGGCCCATCGTGGTACCATCGCCGACGGTTGCCACAACGACATCCGCTTCCGTCTTGACGCCGCGTGATATTACGAACGGCTGTTCCAAAGCCCACCGTTCGGCTGCAACAAGCAATGAGAGTTTATGCGCCGTCATGAATTTTCAAGAGGTCAAGCTCAGGTCAGGTAATGCGGCCGGCGGCATGTGCCAGGAACAAATAAACACGTCCGGTTTCCGCCATCATGTGTTGTTCGGTCGTGCGCCCGGTTGGGTCTTTCTGTTCGGCCGCTGCGATGATGCGCTCGAAGTCGGAGATGTACTGGCGTACGGCCTGCTGCATGTTTGCGTCGGTGCGAAGCTGCGTTGTGACGTCGTCAAAGGCAACGCGCCCGTCCATCGAATAGAGATTGCGAACAAGGAAACCGCGTTGGCCCGAGCGAACACGTGACCAGATCGCGCCAGCCGTTGCCGGGTCTAGTGCTTGTGCGATGACATCGACGTTGAAGCTTGCCGAAGATCCATCTTCACGGGCTTCGTCGCCGAGTGAGGCTCGCGACAACAAATCGCCAAGTGACCAGCCATCACCGGCCGCTGCCGCTGGGTTTGCCGACCGCCGTGGTTGGGCGACAGCTGGACCAGGAGCGGGATTGGTCGCTTTCCCAGGTGCGCGGTTTCTCAATTCTTCCGTCAGGCTTGAACTCAAACTGCTAAGTGCCTTTGTCGGGCGTTGCCCTGCTCGTTCTGGTTGAGGAGCTGACAGTGCAGCAGGTTGCGGAGCCTGTTGCGGCGTTTGTGTCGGTGGCTGAAGGGCCGCCGGAGGTGCCGGCGGGTTCACGGGAACACGAACGTCACGAGCACCGGCCTCACGTGCTGTAAGTTGTGACAACTGATCAAGTGCACGCAGTTGGTCTTCAAGGGCAAGCCGCATAGCTTCAGTATTTTCACGCGTTGCAACGGGGATCTGGTCGAGTTGAGCCTTGAGACGGGCCTGCTCGTTGGCGATATCCTGAGCCGCGGTTGCAGCGCGCCGACGGACATCGTCCGACGTTTCATCTAACCGGCTCGACAGGTTGCCGATGTGGTTGGCGACTTCGTTTGACACGGTTGTAAAGCGTGAGCGCAGCTCATCCAGAGCGCGGTCGCTTTCTGCGGCGGTCTCTGAGCGCAACAGATTTAGACTCTTGACCGCTTCTTCGTGCTGTGACTGGGCGCCGACACGTAGCTCTTCGGCCACGGCTCTGGCGCGGGATTCGGCCTCGGAGATCGAGCCTTCAATGGTGTTGGAGTAGCCTGACATAAACGCGCCAAACTCGTCGGCCTTGCCCGACAAACGATCGAGCGTGTGTGCGATTTCGGAGTGCCGATTTTGCAGCGTTGAATCGATCTTGTAGTTAGCTGTCTCCAGCGAATTCGCCGCCTTCATGATGGACTGACCCTGCGTCTCAAACCGGTTTGTGACCTGGTTGATCTGTCCGAGGAGGTTTTCCGAGACGTTGCGCAACATGTCAGACTGGCCGGCCAACCCTTCGATGGCCTTCAGCGACTGGCGGGTAATGTTTTCACTTGAACGGCGCACAGCGTTGACACCGTGATTGATCGATTCATCAAGGTCATTGGCTTGCAGTGTAATCGTGGACTTGAACGATTTTGCGTGTTGCTCGAGAGCGTTTGTCAGCGCGGTGGCGCGCTCTGTCACTGCGCTGTCGACGGCGCTGGTTGAACGTTGAATGGATGCATCAAACAACTCCAGGCGTGTATTGAAGGCGTCGTCGAGTGCCGTTGTGCGCTCGATAAGTTTTGCGTCCATCGTGTCAGCACGGTTGGCCAGCGCTTTGTCGAGGGCCAGCGCATATTCTTCGAATACCGCCTGCAGGTTGTCGGTGCGCGTGCCCATTGATGTGTCGATCGTCTCCATCGACGTTTCAAACGCTTTTTGGATCTGTTCGCTGCGGCTGCCAAGAGCTGTAGCGAGCGCGCCGGTATAGTCTTCGAGCATGCCCTGCATCTGTTCTGTGCGGGTTCCGAGGGCACCGCCGAGCGCGCCGGTGTACTGCTCCAGCATGACCTGCATGTGTTCGGTTCGGTCGCCGAGTGTTGTGTTCAGAGATTGCGTGTGATCGCCAAGCTTGGCATCAAGCGTTTGGGCATGATCTGTTAAAACCGTCTGAAGCGCTTCGGTGCGCGTTCCCAGTGACGTCTCAAGTTTGTCGGCACTTGTTGACATCGCTGTTTCAAGTGAGGTCAAGTTGTCACCGGCACCTTGGATGATCTGCGCCAGTTTGATCTGTTGTGTCGACAGCTTGTCAATCAGGGCTGGAACATCGGAGCCAAGTTCGCGAAGTGTCGCCGTCACGCGCTCGGATGTGTTGAGCAAGGCATGGCGTTCGCCGGACAATTCCTGGATAAGCCCGCGAATTTTACGCTCGTTCTCGTCGTAGGCGTTTTCGAGTTCAGAGACCTCGTTGTGGACCATCGCCTCAAGTTCGCCGGCGCGGCCTATGGCTTGGCTGACGGAATCGTTCATGAACGACACCTGCCGGCGTACAGCCTGGCCAAGCGTCGCGACCGATTGCTCAGCCATGCGGTCAGGCTCAGCAAGGCGGACGGCAACTTCCGTCATTGTTGAGGAGCGCAGGCGTAGTTCTTCGGATCTCCAAGCGAGCAGTGCCAGAAACCAGATAACCGAAATTGGTACAAGCACAGCGGTCAGCGTCAAAAACGTTATGGGCTGCTGGAGAACTGTGCCGATCGTTGCGCCTTCTGTTAGGCGCGCTGACAGTATCGTCCAGGCAAATGCAAGGCCTGCTACGCTCCAGATACCAGACGCGCAGGCGGCATAGCGGAAAGATTTGTTCGATGGCTTCTGGTCAAGCGCATAGATCAATCCGCCGATCGAAGGCACATCGTCATTAGCGGCAACGCGGCCCCGCACAGGACCGGCGGGGCGACGACGGGAAACGCGGCGTGGGTGTTGTGTCCCGGGGTCGGCGCCATCGTCAATTTTTTGCTCGACACCCGAGGCCTTTAATTTTTCTGACGTGCGCTCAGATATGGAGACGGGCGTAGCGGCCGTTGCAGGCGGTGCTGGTGGCGGAGGCACGGCTTGCGGTTTTGCCGCATTTTTTTGTGCATTCGCAGACGGCACGTCTACCTTCGCTGGCTCAGACTTTTTCTTGGACGGCTTCAGCACCGACGGCGGCGCTTTCTGGACCCTGGCCTTGTCAGCAGAATTTTTGCTGGCAGCCTTTGGCATGACAGGCGGTGACTGCAGTGGCTTTTTGGTTGGGGTCGAAGATTTGGCTGATGACGGCAACGGTGGCGGCGTCGGCACACCAGCTTGCGCCGGCCGATCTGAGCCCATCATGGCAGCCAACGGATCGTTCTGTTCCGTCGCTGCACTCTTTTTCTGGTTCTGCGCCATTCGTCCGTCCACCCCAGAGCCCGCCCACTAATTGAGGCTCCCACAACTCTGTCATAGCGAAAGCGGGGCCGGTCTCAAACAGGTTTTCAACTCTTTTGAAAGGATTTCAAAGGATTGAATAAGCAACTCGAACCCCCGGATGCTCAACTTTGGGCACGCTAGGTCGATTTTGGGGCAAAACGAAGATCCGCGCGCTCGCGTTTCCTAGTAGGTCCTTGTCCTGTGAGCGGTGTAAAGAATAATCTGCAAGCGGCACGAAATGCCCCCATTTTTTCTGGAATCAATTGTGTTTTCCGAATCAGGTTCGAGGTGAGCTGCGGGCACGAGCCTTCGCTTGGGGCGCATTTGGGAGTTGCCGCAGCTCCATTAAAAGTTACGGAGGCATTGATTAGGCTGTTGAAACATTCAGGGTCCAATTTACTGAACCGAAGAGACTTTGTGGCAGACTGACCGTGAAGTGGGATGTCCGGCATGTTTCTTGATGTAGAAACAGCAATATTTGTCATGTTGGGACAGTTTGAGAAGCGGTGAACTGATGGACCTTGATATTGCTTTCGATGCGGACGAACATCGCTCTGCTGGCGCCGGCTGCAGTATTGTGCCGAAGAAGGGCTATTCGGAGCCTTTAGATCTGCAGCATCTTGGCCGCTATACGCTTGGCGATCGCGACCTCGAGCATGAAATTCTCGAGCTTTTCATTGAGCAGGTTCCGAAAACTCTCGAGGCCCTTAAAACTGCCTCGTCCGGCAAAGACTGGCAGATGGCGGCCCATACACTCAAAGGTTCGGGTCGCGCCGTCGGCGCCTGGCGGGTTGCTGAACTCGCCGAACATGCTGAGCGGATTGCCGATATCAACGATTGCTCGGCGCGTCAGACTGCATTGGCTGGTCTCGAGCAGGCGGCTGCTGAGGCCCGTGCGTTTATTGCAGGCCTAGACCAAGCTTAAAACTCCAGATAACGGATCAAGACCTGAAGTCGATGGTGCGACTATCGCCAGGCCGCCGTCTGCTTTTGTGCGTCTTGCCACATGTCACACGCCAGGGGTGTGGCCGCATTTGCAAAAAAGAGGTAAGAGCCTCATGCGTTGGTCGCGCG
>JAJFHI010000314.1 GCA_021775715.1 Hyphomicrobiaceae bacterium
CGGACGACAGATGAACCTCAATCTCACGCAACAACCGCAGAATATCTTCGTCCGAATATCGCTTCCGAGCCATTAAACCATCCTCCCCAACTTGGTAGAGTTTTACAAAAATAATGGCTCAATTTTAAGGGGGAAGGACACAGGGCCACAAGCAGACATTTCCATCCAATTAGAGTAGATCAAGTCTTCGTTATTGCTGACCACAACACCATCAACGAAATCAAGTTCGCCATCTACTGTTATCGCAAAGGAGCTGTTTCTACCTTCCAAGTAATTGCCGCTTCGATCTCTGACAGTTTGATGGGCAATTGATAGGGCAATATGGCGATTTCTCGTATGGTCATATTCTTCGAAACCTGTTTCAGTGAAATGAGACGTTTACACCTTCGGTTCTTGTACGTGTGCTGTGGAGTCTAAACCTCTTGTGGTTCATTTTTTTTCGGTATAGGCGGTAGGAGATTTTGTCATCCGCGTAGTCGAACGAGGTTAGGTAACTAGATTGACGCAGCATCGTTCCTACTTGCTGTATATCGTAGTCGCTGTCATCAATGTAGTTTTTGCTGCTGTTGTCATAACGACCGGTTCCTCACAGGCGCTCATATATGAGAACGGCGTTCTAGAGACTATGCAGGAATTGTTGGCTGCCGCCGCGTTGGGTGTTTTTCTTTTTGCGGCGCTGTGGGGGCCTTTTTCTCCAATTAAGACAGCTGGCGTGGCGTTATCATCGATACTCGCTATTGCGATTTTCAGAGAGATCGATTTTCGAACGTTGCACGTGGATGATCGTGTGGCGTTGCTAACTGATGCAAGCTTCCGCGATCCAATCGTCCTCACCTCAGTGGCACTCGTACTCGGGTATCTTTTCGTTCGGCGTGAACATTTCTATGCTTGGGTGCCATTGTTATTTAATAGGAATGCTTTGCCGCTCTGGCTTGCTGGCGGGCTGTTGGTCGCAAGCATTCTCCAAGACGGCGGAGATGTTGTCGGCGGCATCGATGGCGAATTCTTTGAAGAAATGCTCGAGCTTAATGGTTATGTATTCCTGCTTGTCGCGGCGTGGCGGCATGCGTGGCTTGTGGTTTCGACATCGGTTTTGCTTGCGAACGAGCAATCGTAATCTCGTCGAGTGCAGTTTCGCTGGCGACGATTGTGAGCATAAATCATCGAAATTCGATTGATGCCCTAGGTCAAATGCCTGGATCCTAATTGCTGATGGCCTTTCGCAGGTGCTCCAATTCCGCTTCGGGTCAATATTGTCCGTCGCCGTGTGCAATGCCACTTCCGCTACTGGTTGAAGCAGACATTCCGGTCGGTCGTGACCATCGTGGTGTGATGTCCGCTTTCTCTGCGAAGCGGCAGGCCCGAACCGGCAGCTGTTATACAAAAGCAGACATTATCGAACATGTAGCGTGAAGGATTCACAGCCCCCTAGGTCAGGTCGGCTATTGAACGAATAACGGACTAAGAGGCGCGACAGTTAAAGACTGCACATGACCCAGTCCGGATGTAGGCATTCTTGTTGTTGAACAGCTGCCTGCGGCCGGAAACGGCCGTACATTCAGATTGCAGGGAAGAATACTTAAAGCCCTTCTACGACATTCACGTTCTGACGGTTATAGTTTCTTTTGGCCCAAAGCAGCTGTTCATTCGGCTGGTCGGTCGCCCCAGAGCGGCCGTTCTATGCATTCTTTGACAAGAGAAACCTGCGGACCAGAAACTCGGCAACCAACAAGTTGAGCACCCAGGCAAACACCATCATGCCATCTCGGAGGGGCCCTAACGGCTCTGCTCCGAAAACGATAATCCAAGAAATTCCTACGAATGCCTGCGTTGATGCGCCCTGGCCGATTGCATAGGCCCGCAGCATTGAAGCACTGTGTTGGAATACGTTGCTGTACCGAATTGCGACAACAGCCGATCCGATCAAGCCGATCATTGTAGAGCCGAGGATCATCCGCACCAAATAGAGCAAGTTCCCCTGAAGCTCATTGGGGAATGTGTAATAATGAGTCATCCACAAGCCAGTTGCTGCGGATATGCAGCCAGCAATCGCTACCGTGCGACCAATAACTCGGTGGGTTGCCGGTTGATCGCGTCTTACGCTTGGTAAGAACTGTACTGCGCCAAGGAGACAGAACAGGGAACTACTCAAAATGTGCAATACGATCGGCAACGGGGCGGCTAGTGCTCTTAGGTTTTCGGGGGCAACCGCCGGTCCGCCCGCAAGTTCGAGTACCCGGAACAACCCACCGAAAGCCGGAATAAAGGAATAGAGAATGATGGCGATGAGTATCGCCCATTCGCGCCTGCCCAGGACTTTCATGAGATGACCTTTCGGCAGCCACACTTAAGCAAAGCGGGCCGTCTTTGGTTAGAGAGCTCTGCGCCCAATATTCGAGATGGACCTGCATCGGGTTGTTCTATCCGGGCTTATGTGCCCAAAAAGCGAGACTGGATTGGCCCGCACACGCCCCAAGGTTGACGGGTTGAAACGCAACGTTTGACATTTCGCAATCACGCATCCAGCCGACGCCCTGTCGCTCCGTAATTGCCCATGTCCGCCAACGGAGCTGAACAAGCGCGCCGAAAAACGATCGCCGCGTCATACAAACGAACAACAGACCACCCGGCTTCAAGACACGTATCATCTCGGACAGTGCACAGCGCGGGTCCGGCAGGTGTTCAAGAACATGCGCGGCCATGACGAGATCGAAGAACTGATCTGGGTAAGGGATTGAAAGGATGTCAGCCTGATTTAGAGTTAGTGACAGCTTAGCCTGCTTCATTGCAATGTTTGCCGTAGCCAGCATCTCACGCGACATGTCGATCCCATGACACTCAATTTGCTTTGGTAGAATGCTGGCCAGTGCGATTGATAGGGTTCCGCTTCCAACGCCGCAATCCATCGCCCGTGCTGTGGAACCCGCGAGCGCAATGTGCGCACCGCTTGCCAATAGTGCCTCTCGATATGCGGCCTCCAGCTGAAAACGATGCGCTGTGCGCGGCCAATTTTCGGCAACGCCATCATATTGCCTCGCCATTACACAAGGAGTCCGGGCACCCCTGCTGATTTCGACGTGCCACGAGCCGAAGTCACGGCTTGCAATTGGGATCGTGTCCTGACCAGGCGGTCCGGTTTGTAGGCTTTTCATATTTTCCGTAACGCTCATTGTATCCGGTAGCCTTGTCTGAAGGTGGTCATGAGCTATGGGATACACTTACGCTGACTTATGCGAAATTGCTTATTTTTGTCGATCTGGTATACGAAAATAATGGAGTGGCAAAGATCTGCATTCGATTGGAATCAGGCACGCGCCTTCTTGGTGACCGCCGAAGAAGGATCGCTGTCCGCGGCAGCACGGGCGCTCGGGCTAACACAGCCAACACTCAGTCGGCAGGTGGCGGGCTTGGAAGAGGCGCTCGGGGTAACGCTATTCGAAAGAACATCACGCGCGCTTTTGCTGACGCAGGCAGGGACAGAGTTGCTTGAACATTTTCGTAGCATGGGAAATTCGGCCAATCGCATATCCATCGCGGCGACCGGTCAATCTAAAACCATTACCGGGCATGTGGCGATCTCCGCCACTAACTTGATGGCGACGCATTATCTGCCCCCGATCCTCATGGGGCTGAAGACAAAGGCACCGCGACTTCAGGTTGAAATAATCACGTCGAATCAGCTGAGTGATCTGCGGCGGCGGGAAGCTGATATCGCGATACGACATGCCCGCCCTAAAGACGAAAATCTGTTCGCCAAGCGTCTCCGTGACACCACTGCACATCTCTATGCCTCCTCGTCCTATCTTAAAGAAGTTGGCCGTCCGTCGAAGACCTCCGATTTCACCAAGATGCAATTCGTAGGTGTTGATCATCCCGAACGCCTTCTTGGTCCCTTGGCATCACGAGGGCTCGATCTGACGACGGCGAATTTCAACTTTGTAACAGCCAGCGCAACCTTGTCCCTGGAGCTCATTCGGCAGGGGTTCGGAGTTGGCATCCTGCCCAAGGAGATAGCTGAGTGCTATCCAGAACTTGAAGACCCTTGGACAGATTTCGAACCGATCCAGATAGAAACCTGGTTGGTGGCCCATCGCGAACTTCGAACAAGTCCAAGAATTCGCCTTGTCTTCGATCTATTGTCCGATGGTATCGGTTAACGAAGCAGCAAACATCTCTCTTATTTGATTGAGCATCTGCAGCGAATGACCGCTTCGGAAGGATTTGCAGACGTTGTTCTTGCCGTGGGAATTGTACCCAGCCTGTATCGCCTCGATGTCCGCTTCCTCTGCATTGCGGAAGCCCGCAATTATACAAAAGCGGACGTCGGGAAGAGTGGCGGTTCCTTGTCGGCTAAGTCCGCTGCTGGTGGAAGCTGACGTTAGTTCGTCACGCGGTAGTGACGCTAAGGGCCAACAAAGGTCAACTGACTTTCGTCAGTCGTTCAGGGGGTCGTTCGCTGAAATACTGCAGTGGCGACGCCCATTGCGATCAACGCACTGCCGCTAAATCGTGACAGCCATGCATGGACCAAGGGCTTCGCGATCCGTTGTCTAGGTCGATCTGCTAAGAGGGCATATCCGTGTCTATTTAAGTCACGTATAAACATTAGTCGTTGGGCTCAGATGCCACGCCGTCCCATTCCTTCGACTTTCTTCATCCAAGGTTTCACTTTGTCCGCTCCGGCCTTGGTAACGGGCGCGAAATACATAATCTGAACAGGCTTTATCCCAGCAAAGTGGAAAATCTGCCCTTTAATCTGTCGCAGCAATGCCTTGCGATACAGCAATCCAAAGAAGAAGGCGGGCGTGTCACCGGTGACAATGGCGCGGGCTGTTCGCCCGTTCAGCATTGGCGTAGGCATGCCGCGCTTACGTATGCGTGTGTTATAGGCCCACCCCGGTAGGAACGTGCGATCAATCAATCCTTTCAGCTTTGCAGGCAATCCACCCCACCACATTGGTGTGGTCAAAACAATGTGCTGCGCCCATTCCACATCCGCCTGAAAGGCCTCTAGGCCAGGCTCCAATGGCTTGTGCTTGGCATATCCCGCAAAACCAAAATCTATATCGAAATCGAGATCATGCAGATGTGTCGTTCGCACTTCGTGCCCTGCTGCTTGAGCCGCCTGGGCATAAGTTTCGGCAAATGCACGGGAGAGTGAAGTTTCGGCCGGATGGCCGTTCAGAACAAAGATGCGTTTGGCGGACATGGGATTTCCAATTGCTGGGGTTCATATTGACCGTGAGTGCATTTGAGATGTGCGACGGACATTTTAAATGCACTCACGGTGCTGTTCATATCGGAGGGATTTCTGTCGCAAATCCCGCATCACCTACACGGCGAAAAATTGCCACTAGCGGTCGACAGCCCCAAACCACATCCGCCGAAGCAGCCCATCACGACGCACAAATTGGTGATAAAGCGCAGCGCCAATGTGAAGCACGAGAAGGGCGATCATGACCCTTGCTCCGATGCCGTGCGGGACGCGCGGTCTAAAATCCCAGAAGTCAGGAAGTTGCCCTTCGGCGCCGCCAAAGATAATCGGACCGGCTCCAGACAAAACAAACATGCCGATTCCGCTTGCGCCCATACCAATGATAACGATGTAGAACATCCAGTGGACTAACGTCGCGCTGTAATGCTGCCAGCTTGGTGTGTCTGCGACCGGAGAGGGTTTTCGGTCCGCAAAAAACCACCACGCCAGACGTGCCAATGTGAGCAGGACGACAGTGATGGCAAGCGGTACGTGGGCGCTCAGGAGCTGCGCTTTGACCGCCAGATCGGTCGTGTAGGCCGCTCGAAAGCCCGAGCCAAGTGTCGCGACGATCAGCAGAGCGCTGATCCAGTGGATCGAAACCGCGACCGTCCCATACTGTGTTTCAGTAGATTTTAGTGACATCTTCACCCTCCCTCAATCCGACCGAACGACGGTGTAGAGCGAGGCATCGAACATCAGCCCTATGAATGGCTTGAGTGCAGGCGCTGCCCGCATCGCCGCGGTTGCTTCTTTGAAAGCTTTGACGCTCTCCCACTTCGCGACGTTGATTAGACTATGTTTAGCATTCGGCAGCATGGCCTTGTGCAAAGCAGTCGAGATGTAGCCCGGTTGCGCCTCCAAGAATTTCGCACCTGCTTCCCAAAATGCGAGGGCCTCGGCCTCCTTGCCTGTCGGAACCGTAAACACGTTGATGAGCGTCACCGGTTCAGCGGCGGTGAACGCTTTATTCAGTTCTGCGATGATGCGTAGTTCCGTAGCAAATTGCTTCAGATTCATCGGCTGATTTGTTTTGCCACTGGCTTCAAAGAAATCCTTGACCTGTGACTGGCTCTGCTCTTCCGGCGACAACCTACCGTCGTCATCATGGTCCCAGGCTTGAAACACCTTTCGGCGGGCATTGCGATACAAACCAACATGACCTCTCTGAGCCGCCAGGTGTTGCCAGCCCATGGCCCATTCCATGTATTCCTTACGGGTCACGTGCTTGTCGTTGTTGCCATCGATCGAGAGCATCACCAGTTCGCGGTATTGCTCGACCTCGCGCGTCGATACCAAACCGTCGTTGTTGGCATCGATGGACTCAAATGCAATCCGGTTGACCTCATCAAGTTCCTTGTCTTGCGCGAAGGCGGGGCCGGACATCAGGCACAGCACGGCCGTGCCCGCAATTAGCAGGTTTTTCATATCTGATTTTCCTTTAACGTTTGTTGGTTGTGTTCGCCCTCAAGTCACGCAGCAACTAGGAACGGCGATCTTCTCAAAGAGGTGCGGTGACGTGACGGCGCTCGAGGGATAATTGCTAAGTCTGTTTTGAAACTCGGGGTTTGAGAATGCCGTGCGGAAGTCTGCAACAGATTCCCAGACCGCATAATTTAGGAACATGCTACTTTCACCGACGGCCTTGTGCAGTTGAGTGCTGATATAACCCGGTTGCTTTTTCATCCAGAGCGCGTCGTTTCCCCAAGCTTCAACCAAAGCGTCCTGATCATTGGGATCGACCGTGAACACGTTGACCAAAACAACAGGTCCAGCGTCGATGCCGAGTTGTTGCTGAATGGGAAAAGCTGGATCTAAGGGTTTGAAGTTGACCATCCGGGTTACTCCTTGAATGTTCACCTAAATTGGTGTCATGTTGTCAAGTGGACAACGGTCACAAATCATATTGACAACGTGTTGTCAACTAACAATGGAAGTTGAAATGCCAAAAGGACAAAGGACCGACGCAGGAGAAGCGGTAACAGCGCTGATCCTGGACGTGTTTCGACTGAACGGTCGGCTGCTCGTTGCCGGCGATCGGCTGGTTGCTAAACTGGGATTGACCAGCGCCCGGTGGCAGGTTCTCGGTGCCATCGCCTACGCCGAACGACCTGAATCCGTGGCATGGTATGCACGAACTATGGGGCTTCACCGGCAGGGCGTTCAGCGGATCGTCAATGAGTTGGAGACTGAAGGTATTGTCGAGTTCCAACTAAATCCGCACCACAAGCGAGCGCAACTTGTCCTCCTGACATCAAAGGGCCAGAAGCTGTTTGAAGCCGCCAGCGCTCTACAAGGCCCGTGGGCAAACGACCTTTCTAGTGGTCTTAAGCCAAAAGACATCGCGACGGCGAGACGCGTGATCGATCAACTAAAAGAACGCCTCGAACATGAGATCGAACTGGTTACTTAGATTGATTGATCTTTTTTCATACGACCTACGCGAGGTCTGCAACGGGTCAAAAGTGAGCGTCATTGAAAATCGGCAGCCTTCCGCTATCGGGCGAAGCAGACGTCTTTTCACTTAGTCCTACTCCCACCGCGTATGACCGCTTTCTCTGCGTAGCTGACAAATCGTCATTAGCTTGCTCAGGTCGCGAGTAGATACACCCGAAAAGTTCTGCTATTTGAGCCAATGCGGAACTGCAAGCCGTTGGCCGCAATGTCAGCGAATAACCCATTGCGGAAAAGTTTACATGAATCTCTTAGGTCCGCTATTGAGGGTGAATGTTTCAATCGTTGCTTGTTGCAGAAAACGATCAAAGCGTTGTCGGCGGGTTTAATTCAATTACAAACTGAGCATGATCTGGGGCAGGGTTCTGAGACTCATATCAAGGTGTGTTGCGACCCCTGGATACTTGCAAAGTTAGAAAACACTGGGTGAACGATTTTGCACAGACCCCTCCCGGGAAGTGGGCCTTTGTCAATAAATTTTCGATTTGGAACCGAGATGCGGAGAAACGATTTACAACGGCAAAGATTGACTCTCAGTGCCAAAAGTATTGGGGGACAAATTGGGGGATAGCGTATCTAGGAATTATATAGAGCATTGTTTACTAGTAGAAATTTTCACCGGTGGTCTCCCCCCTCTCTGCCAGAAAAATTCTTATATTATTGATTTAAAACAATAATATGCCGGTTCAAAAATTTGAGCCCAATGACCTGAGCCCGGCAACTTCCTCCAGTTTTGGGCGGTGTCCCATCACTAACCAAGTTGACAAGACGGTTGCTGACACCGGCGCCGGTGTAGACTTCGTTGCAGCAAACGACATGACACTGCTCCTCGAATTCGGCGGCCAATTCGGCGACAACACAACCCAAAGCGCTGGCTCACTTAAAGCGACGCTGCCGTTTTAAGCGGTCTTCGTCGGTCCGACCCAAAATAGAAAACCAACCGTGCATTCGTTAGCCCTGTTGCATTTTTTCATGCGCCGCCGCCCCGCCCGCAATCGACCAGACGTCAGTTGTGGGTCAACAGTTCGCATTAACCCGCCAATCTGTGACGACTGGTGTGCTTTCAACAGCAGAGATATTTGCTTCATGTAGCCAACGTCGAAACGGGTCACTTGCTTCTGATCGGCAGTGCTGCATCGACTGGCGGCGGCAAGGTTGGCGGACTTCGCACCACCAATTTCGATTCTCTGATAGCGTCACGTACCCATTTCCGGTTTGTGGGGTTGTGATGCAATAGCTTCACTTCTGGTGGGCCCGATTGCCTCAGCCGTATCAGAGAGGCCCTGCGCTGTAGACGCCGAAGGCTCCAACCAGAATAAGGCTCAACGCCCAGACAACATCAAGGTTGAACCAGGTCTTGGAAATAAATTTCAGACCCAGCCAGAAATAGATGACAACCGCAATCAACCCGCCGGCCAGCGTCATCGCTGCCGTGTGCACTGTTGCCACGAGAAATGCGGTGATGACATTACCTGCCATCAATTTCCCCGCCGCCAGATGTCCAGCATCCTGAAACGAAGGTCCACAAATCCCGAGAAAGATTGGCACCAGCATAAGTCCGGCGCCATGTGCTGTTGCCGCTAGGAACGACCAAAGTGCCAGTCGACTTGGCGGCACACGGGCAAGAAACCTTGGATGGCGACGGTTGATCAGGAGATAAATCCCTAGCCCGATCACGAGGATACCGGCGCCAATTCGAATGGCCCGTTCCCACTGCACCAATATCGTCATCAACGAAAATGGAAGAAGGATCGCCGTCATCGCAAGGAAATGACCAAAGGCCAAAGCAGCCAATGCGCGAAGCATCGCAGACCGTTCGCGCTCCATCAAAGCAGCGGACACAGCAAGAGGCCACCCCATGCTGGGGTTCAACCCGTGATAGAGGCCAGAAACTATGACGGCCCACCAAAGGGCCGTCACTGATGATATGTCTTCCAAGGTTTAGACGTTCGGGTAGCAGAAGCTGTCAGTTGAACAGTCGCCACCTTCCAGACGA
>JAJFHI010000315.1 GCA_021775715.1 Hyphomicrobiaceae bacterium
ATCAAAGTCTTCTTCGACCCAAGCGTCCGTTATGGCCTCCAATTCGAAGAGCCTGATGCCGCAGGGAAATCACTAGAGCAGGCAATGGCCTCGCTTGAAGATGACGTGCGTGAACAGACAACCGATCCAGAACCAACGCAATTGCCGCGCACAACGCGATCCTCGTCTCCGCGCAAGAACCGCGGAAAACGCAAAGACGTTGACGCCCTCGACGAACTCGTCAGCACGGACCCCGATACCAAGCACGACACCTTGGTCGTCGAAGGCGAGCCGGAAAAAATTCCCGCAGCCAAGAATGCTTTCGAGACAACAGGTGAGGCCTCAGAGGCACAAGCAGACGACGATGCCGATGCCGAACAATCCAGCAGCGCGGAAATCGTAAGTCTGGACGCATTTCGCAAGAAGTAAGCTGATAAATATTTGGTACTAACGCTATTCCTCGCAGTTTCTGAACTACCGATTCACGCGCCCACGCGAAAGAGCTTGGGACGAACGGAGTGGTAGCGAAAAAGTTGTTATGTGCTCACACTATTCTGCCCTGCGGTCGGGCCGCGAGGTCAAACATCACATAAAACAATACACAACTGCCCCTGGACCGCACGCCATGCTATAGCCCCTGCAAATCAAATATAGATTCCAGCGCTAGGCGCCGTAGGGGCTAAATATGACCGCAGATAAAACCACCACCCGCACCGAAACCGATACCTTTGGCCCAATCGAGGTTGCCGCCGACAAATACTGGGGCGCGCAAGCCCAGCGGTCGCTTGGCAACTTCAAGATCGGCTGGGAAAAACAGCCTCAACCAATTGTTCGCGCTCTCGGGATTGTCAAACGCGCTGCCGCTGAAACCAATATGGCGCTTGGAAAGCTCGACGCGGAACTTGGCAAAACGATCGTCGCGGCTGCCCAGGAAGTGATCGAATGTAAGCTTGATGCCCATTTCCCTCTTGTGGTCTGGCAAACGGGCTCGGGCACGCAGTCAAACATGAACGCCAACGAAGTGATCTCAAACCGCGCGATCGAGATGCTCGGTGGTGAGATGGGTTCGAAAACGCCCGTCCACCCAAACGATCATTGCAACATGAGCCAGTCGTCAAACGATACCTTCCCGACGGCCATGCATATCGCCTGTGTAGAAGAGGTCCACCACCGGCTGCTGCCGGCTTTGCAGAAGTTGCGTAACGCGCTCAACGACAAAGCGCAGGCTTGGAAAAACATCATCAAGATTGGCCGCACGCATACCCAAGACGCCACACCTCTGACACTCGGCCAGGAGTTCTCCGGCTACGCGCAGCAGCTCGACAACGGCATCGCACGCATTGAGATGACATTGCCAAAACTGATGGAATTGGCTCAGGGCGGCACGGCCGTTGGAACAGGTCTCGCCTCTCCCAAAGGCTTTGCCGAAAAAGTCGCCGAGCACATCGCTGCCATCACAGGTCTGCCGTTCACAACAGCGCCGAACAAATTTGAAGCGCTTGCCGCCCACGACGCAATGTTGATGACGCACGGCGCCATTACAACCGTCGCAATGAGCTGCTTCAAGATTGCCAATGACATTCGCTTCCTTGGCTCCGGTCCGCGCTCCGGCCTAGGCGAATTGGCTTTGCCTGAAAACGAGCCCGGTTCATCGATCATGCCGGGCAAAGTCAACCCGACCCAGTGCGAAGCCCTGACCCAGGTCTGCGCCCACATCCACGGCAACAACGCCGGCCTCACCTTCGCCGGCAGCCAGGGCCACTTCGAACTCAACGTCTATAATCCGATGATGTCCTACAACTTCCTGCAGTCCGTTCGGTTGCTGGCCGACGCAGCCGTATCGTTTACAGACAACTGCGTCGTTGGTATTGAGCCACGCCTCGGCAACATCGAAGCCGGTCTCAAGAACTCGCTGATGCTGGTGACGCCATTGAAAGAGAAATACGGTTATGATCGCGCCGCCAAGATCGCCAAGACCGCTCATAAAAACGGTACGACGTTGCGCGAAGAAGCGATCAAAGACGGCATCCCTGCCGAAGACTTTGATAACATCGTGCGGCCCGAGAAAATGATCGCTCCGGCGTAAAAGGTCACTAAAGTCGCGTACAGTATCAACTTATCTAGGCAAGACCGTTTCCGGTTTTGCGCAGGTTGATCTTGTACCCACTTTCTCGCATTGTTTGAGCCCTACATAGGACGAGGCGATATACGCTCATGCCAGCGGACATCATCAACCTGCGCCAGGCGCGCAAGGTCAAAGCGCGTGACAGCAAAGATAAACGCGCCACCCAAAACCGCGCTAAGTTTGGCCGTTCAAAATCTGACACTGAAATAGCAAGGCTTGAGAGCGCTCGTCACACGCGCTCAATAGATGGAGCAAAGCTGGAAAAGTCTGCCGACGATATGGCCTCCCACACAATTAACGGCGACCGGAACAGCGATGCCTGAACAAGCGCTTCGACCACAAAAACGTTCGTTCTCGATCCGCGGGCACCGTACGTCGTTGTCACTGGAAACGACATTCTGGAATGCATTGCAACGTGCGGCCAAGCACGACGATGTGTCAGTTGCAGCCCTTGTCACGCAGATCGACGCCGACCGCGGCCGCGTTGGACTTTCCAGTGCCGTGCGCGTTTACCTGTTCAACCGCTTCTGCGTGCTGCCCCCCTGTGCAACAGTAGACAAGCTTTAAAACTGACCGGGCGTTTGCTGCAGATACTTCTGCTGGATTTCTGCCGCCCAGGGAGAAACCTTCTTCTTGCGGTATCTGCGCTTCACCCGGCGCCGCACAGGCTTTGGTTCAACCTTCGGAGCCGAATCGGCCTGTAACACTTGCTTGTCGTCGCCATCAGTATCGCCATCAAGTTCAGGAATGTTGGCGGTTGGAACACCATCTATATCCTCAAGCGGTACTGATTCCACCGCATCTTCACGCTCCGCTGCGCGCGCACGGTCCAACTCGCGTTGACGGCGGCGATCTCGCTCCTCGGCAGCGCGTTCTTCGTCCTCCCGGCGCAACCGCTCGAGTTCATCGACGTTGCGCTGAATGCGCCGGACAGCCAACTCACGCTCGAGTGCACCTGCTGCTATCTGTGGTGACAATTGTCCAAGATTTGCCAAGGGACCAACAAAAACCACATTGATCTCGGGCCAAGCTGAGGAAGCTTTCGTTCCGCCCGCCGACTTTTTCGGCTTACCGGGCTTGACCTGCCAGGCGCTGTCGACGCTGAGCGTCGATATATCGACTGTTGTGACGTTGCGCAGTGAGCCGGCGCGCCCGCTCGCGCGGAAAGCTGCAAAGCGCAAGCTGCCGTCGACCACCTTAAGCGGAATCCGACTGGCAGGTATAATCGCCTCACCCTTTTCGAGCTGACGCCTGAGTGCCAACACCAGCTCGTCGCCGGCGAGTGCCTTGTCTTCTACAACTGCAGTATTGGCGGCAGACGTTACGGCGCCGGGCGACAACCCGCGGATCACCACTTCGTCGATCTTGGCCTGCCCCTCGCCCTGCAGCGACGCAACAAGCCCTCGGAGGCTCAACGCCTGACCTGAGGCAGATGCCGTGAGGCTCATTGTGCCCGAAACACGAGCTTTTTCCGCCGACCCGGCGTC
Source organism: Hyphomicrobiaceae bacterium (assembly GCA_021775715.1). Classification (GTDB taxonomy): domain Bacteria; phylum Pseudomonadota; class Alphaproteobacteria; order Rhizobiales; family Hyphomicrobiaceae; genus JAJFHI01. Next base: position 3,592 of record JAJFHI010000315.1, read on the forward strand.
ACCAGATTTCTGTATCGAAGTACTTGGTATTAGGTCGGCCAGATTGCTGTTTTCCAGCTGGATATCGCCACTGAGCGTTACGCCAGCGCGGGCCTTTGCCAATCTCGCTTTGGCCAACACCTGTCCACCGCCAGCAGAACCCGTAAGCTTTTCCAAAACAACATTGTCAGGTGTGAAGGAAAGCGACATGTTGACATCATTGAGCACCAGACCAGACGCCATTGTCAGTGCGCCGAACCGGACATCAAGATCACCCGTTACAGGGCCGACAGCTGCAAAATCAAACGGCTGATCGGAGAACGCTGGCCGCTTCGCTGCTGCAATGGCTGCAGCTTCGGCTGCAGCAGCTGCTGCTTCGCGCTGTCGCTTCTTTACTTTCTTGCTGCGGGATTTGTAGCTGCCATTTGTTGGCTCTGACGATGCCACCAGCTCCGGCGCAGCCTCAGAGTTACTACCTTGCACAGTGGCCGACGTCTTCATCAACGGTGCAAGCAATCCCGACAGCGACGCCGAGGCAACCGAAAGCTTTCCACCGACACTAATACCAGGGCCGCCGGATGGATCTTGAAGTAATGCAAGCGACCCCGATACTTTTTGACCGCCAATCTTTAGCGTCTCGGGCCAATACACCCACGCCCCTTCATCGCGTGCAAGTGTAATCTTGCCGACCGCATGAACGCCGCTGGCGCCGCCTCCGAGCCGCAATCCCGCAATCTGCAGGACTTCGCGGAGGTCTTGTGTGTCGAGCTCAAGCTGTCCTTCGGCTCTCTCAATCTCACTCTCACCGACGGCTACATGTCCGGAGAAGCTAGCATTGAACCCGTCTGACATGATGTTGGCGGCCGTCAGGAGCTTTTCAGATGCCGTGCCGACGGCTTTGATGCTGGCTTTTCCGGTTCTCTTTACCGCTGTCGAATCCGGACCGGCGTTGCCAACCAGTAATCCCAAAACGTGCGTGAGCTTGGCGTTTTCAACATCTAACGTGACATCGATGGGCGCGGTTCGCCATCCGGCAGCACCACCATCAAGTTGGGCCGTCAGCGTCGTTCGTCCGTCCCGCGCCATACCGTCGGCCTGAATATCAAGAGTACCCTTTTTGCGCTGGCCCACGAGAACCGTCCCAGCGACATCTAGTGGCGCCAATTTTGAAAGCGTGTCGACAATCCGACCCGCGCCCGACTTCTCTTGATCCAAATCGAGAAGTCGCGCCAGTTGCGCGACACCAGCAGGACCGGACGCTGCGACCTGCCAGTTGAGTTGGCCGTTTGGTGTCTGGTCGGCGTTGGTCAAAGCCCCATCAACGGTAACGTCCAGCCCAACGCCCGTTTGAAATTTCAAAGTTTCAATCTTCAACTCGTTATCTGAAAAGCGGAAATCCACATCAACATCACGAAGAACATCTGAGCCATTGTTAAAACGACCCGCTTTGAACCGGACGACAGCCCGTTCGGCGATGTGCGACAGAATGCGGTCACCGAACGGACTCGATGTGGCACCTGGCACCATGGCTGCATCACTTCCATTGTCATTTCCGATTGAACCGGGATCGGCATCGACGACCGCAACCTTGACGGGTGCACTGCTATCACCGAGCCAGTTGCGGAAGGTCGCCAATGTTATCTTTTCGATACCAAACCACCGCGCATCGATCTCGTGACCTTCAATGCGAACGTTGAGAGTCTTGACCGGGCCGCTGCGCCAGAGCAACGCGCCGTTCAGCGGCCTGCCTGCGTATTCCGCTCTTACCTTCGTCAGCGCAACCTCTGTCGTCGACAGCGACACGTTACCAGCAAAGGCAAACGCGCCATCGCTAAAGTCCTGCGCACCTTCCTCCGCCTGCGTTGCCCAACGCACCGTGCGCACCATGCTGGGACCGCCGATGAAGAGATTACCTGCAAACTTCGCAGCACCCGGATTTGCAATCGCAACATCCGGCACGGCACCTCTTTCAAATTTACCCGATAGTTTGAGCTGTGCACCGCCCGGAAGGCCGGCCGACAGATTGCGCAACTCAAGAGCGCCCTTCTCCTGACTGATTGCAACACGAACACCACTGACCGCTTCGCCACCCAGCTGGACTTGCTCGACTGTCAATTGTGCATCAGTGGAAAATTGTGCAGGCAATGCATCGACAATTTCCGGAACAATCGAACCGATCAACCCCATCGGGGACGGATCATCGCGTCCCTCATCAGGTGTGCCCGACAACCGATCCAAGTCCAGCCAGCGCGACA
>JAJFHI010000316.1 GCA_021775715.1 Hyphomicrobiaceae bacterium
ATAATCAGTGACAGAATAATAAACATCACGTTGCGCTCGACTTCGAGCACGGTAAAGAAACTTTCATTGCGCTGGCGCCAATCAGACAGTTGTACCGTTTCACCACCGGCTTCGCGAATACCTTCGAGATAACTCTCAACCTTTTCGGGATCCTCGACGATCACTTCGACGACATCGGCGACGCCAGGTTTTGAGAAATACCGCTGCGCTTCACGGAAGGGCATGAAGACCATCGTGCGATCATATTCCGACATGCCAAGCTCGAAGATCACTGCGACCTGATAGGCGCGGGTGCGAGGTGCGGTACCAAAAGGTGTCTGCGCCCCGCGCGGCGTGACGATTGAGATCCTGTCACCAATGCCGACGTTGAGCGATTCCGCCATGCGTGTGCCAATGGCGATGCCGCGTTGATTGTCGAACCCTTTGAAACCGCCAAGCTGTACGTTGTCATAAACCAACGGCAACTGTTGTATGCCGGCCTCGGTCATGCCCCGCACCAGTGCGCCCGATGCACGGCTTGGCGACGACACCATCACTTGGCCTTCAAGTAAGGGCATCGCGGACTTTACACCCGGCGCCTTGGCAATGCGGGCAGACACGGCCGTGTAGTCTGTAAAGGGCTGGCCAATTTTGTGCACGATGACGTGGCCGTTCAGCCCGAGAATTTTTTCAAACAGATCGGCACGAAAACCGTTCATCACAGCCATCACGATGATCAGCGTCGCGACACCCAGCATGATACCAAGAAACGAAAAGCCGGCGATGATGGAAATGAAGCCTTCCGAGCGGCGCGCACGCAGATAGCGCCAGGCGAGCATCCATTCAAACGGTGCGAAGGCCCAGGTGCCCTTCGATCGGGTTGCATCGACTACTGCTTGTGCCATGTGCCGCTTTAATCCCTGTTCTGTCTCACGCTATGTGGGCAACTTTAAGGATCACCCACGACACGTATTCGGTCATGCTCCAACAGCCGCCGCAAGCACAGCCACCATGAGAACGCCCAACCTATACCAGCATGCGTTCAGCTTTCACGGCCTCGATAACATGATTGAGACCCGCTTCGATCGCCAAGGTGTCACGCGCACCCGAGCCGCGACGCTTCACTTCAATTTCTCCATTCTTGAGGCCCTTCGGGCCCACGACCACCTGGAATGGCAGTCCAATGACATCCATGGCACTGAATTTGGCGCCAGCTCGCTCATCTGTGTCGTCGTACAACACTTCGATGCCAGCATTTGTCAATTTTGTGTAGAGCTCATCACAAGCCGCGTCTGTCGCAGTATCGCCGGAACGCAGATTGATCAGGCCGACCTCGAAAGGTGCCACAGCCACAGGCCAGATTATTCCGTCGTCGTCGTGACTTGCCTCAATCACGGCAGCGACCAGGCGCGAGACGCCGACGCCGTACGAGCCCATCTGAAGTGTTTGCCACTGACCGTCTTTGCCCTGGACGCGAGCGCCCATTGGCTCGGAGTATTTCGTACCGAAGAAGAAGATATGGCCGACCTCAATCCCGCGCGCCGACATCTGCTTGTCGGTTGGCACTTCAGCGTTGAATTGCTCAGGCTCGTGCTTTTCATCGGTCGCCGCATACGGCCCGGTCCAGGCATCAATGATCGGTGTGAGATTGCCATCGTAATCGATGTCGACTGGCGGCACGTCGAGGTCGAGAAGGTCTTTGTGACAAAAGACTTCACTTTCGCCGGTTTTGGCCAGAATGATAAACTCGTGGCTGAGATCGCCACCGATAGGACCGGTGTCGGCTGCCATTGGAATTGATTTCAAACCCATCCGTGCAAACGTTCGCAGGTAGGCGGCAAACATTCTATAGTAGGTCCGGCGCGCATCATCTGGCGTCAAGTCAAACGAATAGGCGTCTTTCATGAGAAATTCGCGCCCGCGCATCACGCCGAAACGTGGCCGGATCTCATCGCGGAACTTCCACTGGATGTGATAGAGCGTTTTGCCTGCATCCTTATACGACTTGACGCTGTCGCGAAAAATCTCAGTGATGAGCTCTTCGTTGGTCGGCCCATAGAGCATCTCACGATCATGGCGGTCGGTGATGCGCAGCATTTCTTTGCCGTAGGCTTCATACCGTCCGCTCTCGCGCCAGATTTTGGCTGATTGCAGCGTCGGCATCAAAAGCTCAACGGCGCCTGCTCGATCCTGCTCCTCGCGCACAATCTGTTCAATCTTGCGGAGCACTCGGTGGCCCAATGGCAGCCAGCTATAAATGCCAGCCGCCGACTGGCGCACCATGCCTGCACGCAGCATCAACTGGTGCGAGATGATTTCCGCTTCTGAGGGCGTTTCACGAAGAACGGGCAGGAAGTATCTGGATAGATGCATGAGCCGTCGCTGATATTCAGATTTAGAGCCAGGATAAGGGACAGTGCTTGGTCATTGGGCAACGCCTGACACACACCTGTGGCCCCACAACACCTCAAGCGCTCTTAAAGGGAAGCCGGGCGTGACGCAATGGCCGTATTACAGGGGCTGTCGAGAACCTTTTTGGTGGACCAGACGCGCAACACCGGCCGCGATTGATCGACGTCTGGTGCCGCAACAACAATCCACGCGTGTTGGGTGGCACAATTTGGTTGCTTCAGAGGCAATCAACCTCGAAAATAAACTCAAAAAAGACGTCGCAATTTGCGTAATTCTCCGTGACAGTCTGCCGCGTTATGAATATGGTGCTTTGCATAAAAGACCAATAAGGGAAGCCGGTCGATGTCTATCGAATGTGAGAGCCCAGGTCTACGGAGGAATACGTTGCGGTCGTAGGGCAGGTCAGTTGTCTCGGTCCGTAATTGGCGTCAAATAAGAAACGGCGTTGGTGCATGGGAATGCGCTGACGCCGTTTTTGTGTATGGCGCGGCTCGACCTTTTGCTGGTTTCTGGCTTAAGTCGTTCCCGCAACTCTATAGTTAGCTCCATATCAAAGTAGTTCATGACCGAACCCGCTCTCAAAATCCCCGCCGAATGGGCGCCGCAAAAAGCCATCTGGACCGCGTGGCCTGCCAACGCGAAAGAATGGAACGGCGACCTTGATCCCCCGCGCCGGGACGTGGCCGAGCTCGTACGCGCGCTTACACCAACCAACACAGTTCGCGTGCTGGTCAATGGCGAAGAGGCGCGGATCTCTGCACAAGCAGCATTTGGTGATGGCGCAGATCTGATTGATGCCAAGTACGGCGACATCTGGCTGCGCGACACCGGACCGATTTTCGGCCGCGATGCATCCGGCCCCTTCGCCTTGCGGTTTCAAACCAACAGTTGGGGCGGCAAGTACGACTTGCCCGACGATGCCATGGTTGGTGACGAACTCGCCCGGGCTGCCCGAACACCCACGAGAAAATTTGATTTCGTACTGGAAGGCGGTGCAATCGATCACGACGGCGCGGGCACGGTCCTGACAACGCGTCAGACGTTGCTTAATCCAAACCGCAACGGCTGGACAAAGGCACAAGCTGAATCCGCACTACAAGATTCGATTGGTGCCAGAAAAATCATTTGGATCGACGAAGGCCTCGACGGCGATCACACGGACGGACACATTGATAACGTCGCGCGTTTTGTGGCCCCTGGACGTGTCGTCTGTCAGGCTCCCGCGGGCGCAGACGATCCCAACGCGGCAACACTTGATGAGATCGCGCGCACGTTGGAGCAGACAACCGACGCGTCCGGCCGTCACCTCGACGTCCGGCGCATTCCCGGTGTTGGGTTGTACACAAACGCCATCGGTGAGATGTCGCCCGCCTCGCACATGAACTTCATCATTGCCAACGGTGTTGTCGTTGTGCCGGTTTACGCCACCACCACACAAGACGACGCCCTCGCCGCCTTGCAGATGGTATTCACAGACCGCAAAGTCATCGGTGTACCGTCGCGCGGACTAATGAGCTTTGGCACCGCTGGCGGCGGCTCGTTTCACTGTATCACTCAGCAGGAACCCCAACAGGAACCATTGTCATGAGCAATCGCATGATCACGGTCGCAGCCTTGCAGACCTCGTTCGGCGCCGACATGGCAGCCAATATTGCAAGGACCGAAGCCTTTGTGCGCGATGCAGCTGCCAAAGGTGCGCAAGTCATCCTGCCGCCGGAGCTGTTCCAGAGCATCTACTTTTGCAGCCAGCAAAACCCGAAGTGGTTCGACAGTGCCGACACCGTTGACAATCACCCGAGTGTACGCGCCCTGCAACCGATCGCGCGTGAGCTTGGTGTTGTCATTCCAATCTCGTTCTTCGAGAAAGACGGCCCGCGTTATTACAACAGCGTCGCGATTGCAGACAGCGATGGCAAAATCCTCGGCGTCTACCGCAAAAGCCACATCCCCGATGGCCCCGGCTATCAAGAGAAGTATTACTTTCGGCCGGGCGATACCGGTTTCAAAACCTGGGACACGGCGTTTGGCAAAATTGGTGTCGGCATTTGCTGGGATCAATGGTTCCCCGAATGCGCGCGCGCGATGGCGTTACAGGGTGCAGAGATATTATTCTACCCGACGGCGATTGGCTCCGAGCCGTACGACGCAACCTTTGATACACACAAACAATGGCAGCGTGCGATGCAGGGGCACGCGGTTTCTAACGCCATTCCCGTCGTTGCCGCGAACCGCGTTGGCCTGGAAGACAACGACGGTGTCGCACAGAAGTTTTACGGCCACTCATTCATTGCCGATCATGGCGGTGAATTGGTTGAAGAGTTCAACGCGACCGACGACGGCGTGCTGACACACACGTTTGATCTTACGGAGATCGAAGCCTACCGCGCCGACTGGGGATTCTTCCGCGACCGCCGCACGGATTTGTATGGACAGGATTTGGTTTGAGGGGTCGCTGGTGCGGAATCGCAAATGCGTGCGGACTTGGAATGTCCGCATTGGGCCAGTAGTTGAGTACTCAAGGTCTCGAAAAACACATCGGCCGCCGGTCGGACATTGGCGAACCTACAAAGTATGCGTTCCGCAAACGAGGCCGTTTGTCATTAGTTTAATGGCACGCTCACGGTCGCGGCACCGCCAAAGGCTTCGAAGTTGCTGGCACCTATACCGTCGTAGAAGCCGTCCGCTGCCAGCGTAACACCACTAACGCCCAGGATCGTGAACCCGCCGTCAATACGACCGCGCAATTCATTGGTGCCGACCGCAAGACCCGTCGCTAAAGAAACCGGCGCCGATCTGTCAAAGTCCCACAGACCTTTGAAACTCACATGCGGTGAAAAAACAGAGCCGTTCGCGCCTGCAACTTGCGTGCTTATTTTCGGTCCGAACGTTACTCTGCCAAGTGTCACCGTTTGACCTGAAATGAAGATGCCAAGACTGTTGGTGAACCCTTCTTGGTCTTCTTCAAAAAAGGAAATCCCGACAGATGGCTCAATGTTGAAACCAGCCCTTTCGAAGCCGCCTGTTAATTGTGCTTTCGCAAGCCAGCGTTTGGTATCGAATTCGTCTATCCCAATGCCGATGTTGACCTCATTCTTAGATTGACCAAAGGCAATCCAACCGTCAAAAATCAAGTTGTCATACAGTCGTGCGGCGACGTACGGACCGGCCATCCATCCATCACCTTTGGTAACGGTATCCTGAATTTCATCTGTTTCGTCTGTGAAATCAAACTGTGCGAGAACGCCTATCAGGAGCAACGAATTAAAACGGTAGTCAGCGCCAACATATAGCAGCCCAATATCACTTTCCGCCGTATCACTTTCAACCTGCAAGACCTTGCCGCTCACCCAGATATCAAAGCCATTGGGGATTGGATCCACACCGAAAAACTGCTGCCCAACCGCACCAAGTGCCATTAAGCCGTCTTGACGTTCTGAGCCGCTGAGCCCACGTCGGTGGCCATCAAACTGTCGTGCGTTGGACGCAAACCCAAATCGATCACTGAGCTCACCGCGTGCAGGTGTGAAATCAAACGACCTGTCAATTGCCGTGCGTGCACGACCAACTGTAATACCTTTTACTGGTGCTGCCGCATCGCCGCCGCCAAGCAGTGTGCTCTGAATCTCCGTTTTTCGGGCGGCCCGGGCCTGAAAGATTTGGCGAAGGCTGGTCGAAAAGTTGACCAGGTTATTGCCCAACGTTCCGTGCGCAGTGAAGTTGGCTGGCCCAGACCCGCCCCCGCTTCCACCACCATTCAAACGAGTGACGATATCTGGGGCATTCGCTGTGATCTGGTCTGCGCGACCTGATAAGAAATTTGAAACGACACTTTTTGTGCGATTTACAATCACGGCTTCGTTGATAAAGCGAACCGTCGACCGTTCTGCTGCGCTATTACCATCACCCTCTATATCTGTTGCTACCCCTGCCGCGACGTCCAAGGTTACATCGCTTGTGATCGTCGTACCGGTGGGCGTGATGATCGCCGTGTAAACCGAAGCACTGATTACAGCGAAGCCCGACGCGTTGCCATTGCCAACTGAGACGTCACCAAGATCAAAGCCGTTTACATTCTCGGAGAAAGTAATGGTCGCAGTAAACGGTCCGCGTGTTTCAGCTGGCGCTGTGATCGCAACGCTTGGCGAACTCGTACCGGCCGCACCTGGAGAACCTGAAGAACCTGAACCAGAGATGGCGTACGTAAATCCGCCTGTGCTGATTGCAGTCCCGGTCGGCGCCGTTACAGCAACATCAACCGCACCGGCAATGCCTGCGGGAGTTGTGGCTGAGATTTGCGTTGCACTATCGACAGTAAACGCTGTGGCCGCATTACCGCCGAACGTGACGGTTGTAACACCTGTGAAGTTTGTGCCGGTGATGGTCACAACTGCACCACCGGCGGTGGTCCCGGTGTTGGGCGTAACGCTGGTGATCGTCGGTGTTGTCGAGGCCGCTGTACCGCCGAAGATACCACCAGACAGAGTTCCACCTGTTAGGCCATAAACGTCACCAACGCGCGACAGTTGGCCTTGAAAGGAAAGAAGTATCCCAGATTGATCTGCGATAAGCGTCAGGGCACATGAGCCACCCGCAGGCAAGGTGACCTCGGCAGTGCCCTGATTAATCGGCGAAGTCGACGAAGCGGCACCGCATATGATCGTCGTGAACAAAGCTGAAGTACCGGAAGAACCGTTACGGATGCGAAAACGAGCGCCGCCCGGGATTGTGATCGGGGAATTGTCACCAATATAGGCGACGAAAGTGTGGTTTGGAAGCTGGAACGTTGTAAGCGAGTACGAAGTTACAGTGCCAACAGACGTGCTGCAAACAGGAGTACTCTCGGCAAACAATGATCGTACAGACGTCGGTCCTGATGCATCCGGTGTAGAAGCAACATTCGGGCATGTCGTCTGGGCGTTTGCAGGCTCATGCAGTAAAGCGAGACTGGAAAATCCCACCGCTAAAACAAGACATACCCACCTCATCGTCGGCAGTAGCATTACCCACGCTCGCGATTGCGTAATTCTGCCAATGACGGATAGATCTATGAATGACTTTCTCAAGTATTGCTCACCGACATGACGGAGCTGCACACCATTTCTCGTGAAACCAGGAGAGCATTGCCTTAATTTTTTCAGTTGTTCCGTTGGCACGCCAGAGACCGTAGGCAACCGCACACCAACACAGTGCTGATCACTACTCTCGCCCGATACGGGTTGGTAAACTTGAGTCACGATCTTGCCCCGCGCCGCAACAACGAATTTTTGTGAATATTTTCATGTTTGCAAAGAGGAAGAGAAGATAGAATCTCAGCGCTGGAAAAGTCAGCGACGCTCAATACGAATGAAAAAACATGCTGAAGGCATCGCGTTACTGAAGTCTCGGAATTGGAGACAATCCAAGCAGCGTCCTTAGCCGTGGGATGATGAAGTGATTCGTCTCAGTTCGCAGCTAACAGTAATGTGAGGCTGATTGGCATCGCTTCTTAAGACTTCTTTAATCTTGCTGGAGAATCAAAAAACTGCAGCAGTGGTCGGCAGAGGGTCATCCCGCGAAATTTTTCGCTGAGCGAATACGTCGGCGGCAGCTTCAGCACAAGTAATTTCGATAATTGGCTTTCAGTTTATGAACCTGCAACAGCCTTGGCATGCATAGCCGGCGATTTCAGGGTCGGGCCAGAACCGGAAAATGGCCTTTTGCTGACGCACATCCGATTGGTCGTTGTAACATTCTACAATGTGCAGGGGCCGCAACCTCATAGTTGGCATCTTGATCTAGCACCTGCAACGGTTTGACCGATCACCGAAATACAAATGGAAAATGATAATGAATAACGCGATATGGCGACCGGCGACAGCGTGCTGACAAATACGTTTGATCTAACAGAGATCGAAGCCTACCGCGCCGGCTGGGGCTTCTTCCGCGACCGCCGCACGGATTTGTATGAACTAGATTTGGTGTGAGTGTGGTTGGTGCGGAGCCGTGCCGCAAATGCGTGCGGTTTTGGAATGTCCACGATGGGCCTTGGATGAACGTTACTGTTATTGCAAGACCTATGGCGATACCGCTGCCTGTTGAAAGCAGTGGCATTTGCAAGATAGGGTGCCAAACCTAATGAGGTCTCGGCTATGTCAACGCGATTAATAATGACTTCAAAGCACACGCTTCTTGTTTTGTTTATAATAACTTGCACCGCGAGTGCCGCTGCAAACGATTTCGGGACGTTCAATGGGGAACTTATCTACAAAGCCGTCCCAGGCGAAGATCGTGTTGTCCAAACCGTCGTACCGTTTGGATTCGCAGATGCAAAAGGCAAGCTGTGGACTGTGCCGGCAGGTTCAAAAGTCGATGGCGCGTCCATTCCCCAAGCCTTTTGGAGTCTGA
>JAJFHI010000317.1 GCA_021775715.1 Hyphomicrobiaceae bacterium
AACCGCCGATAGCAGCGTCTGTGTAATCTGTCGAAACAGATCCGGTAAGCCGCAACTTCGTGAAGTCCTTACACTCGATAATGTAGCGAGTTCTGCGCGCGACTTCCGGCTCGTGCTTTGAAATCCAACCAAGAAGTGTCAAACTTTGCGCTGGCCAGACCGCCTGCAGCAGAGTGTTGCGCGCTTCATCTAATAACCCACGCTCATCCCAATCGGCGACAATGTCGCCCGCCCGGGTGTCGGTTGAGACAACGCCGTTGCGCGTTGGAGTACCATTTTCATCAACGCAGTAAAGCCCGCTGCCATATCCCGTGGCACACACACCCGCAACATCAACACCAGTGATGTTCGCCTTCATCATCACCGAATGAATGGCGTCGCATGTTGCAATCCACATCGCCGTCGGGTCACGTTCAGTGAACCCCTTGCCCGGAAACAACATCTCTGTTGGACGGGTCTCCACGGCGACTTCGACACCTTCCGGCGTCACCAGCACAGCCTTGGTCATGGTGCCGCCGCTGTCGACACCCAAAAGAAAGTTCGCCATTCAAGCCCCTTAGCCACATTTTTTGTGTGCTTATGAAAACCGCGGCCGAGAGGCTGCGATTTGCAGATCGGTGCAGGACATTCGCTCCCTAGAATTCATAATTACAAAAATTATTTGATCGAGCAAGGCAGTATAGCGCAGACTGTCGCTCGGGCTCGCCGATTGTTCCATTTTTTGGGCTATCAGCGATGTGGCAAGTGTCAACGTGCGAAATCGCGGCCCACGCTATCGCTTGATTCATCACAATGACTTAAGGGACGAAATGGCAGATTTTGGATTCTCAGGCGATCTCTTTTCTGGAAAAACAGTGGTGATAACCGGCGCTGGCCGCGGGATTGGCTTGGCCGTTGCAACCGCCTTTAAAGCCAGTGGTGCAACGGTTATTGCACACAGTGGCCGCGCCGGGACGGCTCGCCAACTGGCGGGCATCGCTGACCAGACATTTGAGGCTGACTTCACCAAATCAGAAGACGTCAACAGGTTCATTGTAAACGTAACTGAAGCCACGAGCAGCGTCGACGTGTTGATCCACAATGCAGGTACGATGTTCGGTCGTTTTCCCGCCGACAAACTCACGTCCACCGACTACGAAAAACTTGTGATGCTGAACCAAACGTCCGTCGTCCGGGTCACAAAAGCCATGATACCATTGTTGCGAAAATCAAAAGCCGCGTCGATCATCAATACAATTTCGATCTCTGCCACAACCGGCGGCAGCCCAGGCTCGTCGATTTACAGCGCCACAAAGGCGTTTGTTGCCACCTACACGAAGGCTCTGGCGCGCGAATTGGCACCGGACAACATTCGCGCTAACGCCATCTCGCCCGGCACGATTGCAACGGACTTTCATAAACGCTATTCATCCGAGGAAAAGCTTGAAGCAACACGGCTTGCCATTCCTCTAAAGCGTCTTGGCACACCTGATGACTGCGCACCGGCTTATCTGTTTCTCGCAGCAAACCAACTGTCGGGTTACATCACCGGACAAACGCTCGAAATTAACGGCGGCCAGCTCATCATCTAGCCGGAACGCCAGATGCAGGCGTTAGACATATCAAAATTGGACAAGCGTCGTCGGCTCGGCTCACAATGGCGACACGTTTGTCCAACAATCGAGGCCATGTCGCCATGAACCCGCCCACCCTTGAACACGACCACACACGTGAAGCCATACGTGACCGTCTGGCGCTTCCCAAAACGGCATCGTATTTGCGCGACTGGGTTTACGGCGGAATTGACGGTGCCGTCACAACATTTGCAATTGTGGCAGGAGTCATCGGTGCAAATCTCAGCCCAGCTGTCATACTCATCCTCGGCTTCGCCAATCTCCTCGCCGACGGCTTTTCCATGGCAGCTGGCAACTACAGTGCAACAAAATCCGAGATCGATGAACACAAGAGGTACGAAGAGATCGAAGAACGCCACATCCGGATAGCGCCAGGTGGCGAGCGAGAGGAGTTGCGCCAGATCCTTGACGAGATGGGCCTGTCGGGCGAAACGCTGGACAATGCAACCACAGCAATCTCCTCCAACAAGGAAAAATGGATCGCCTTGATGCTGGCTGAGGAATACGGCCTGCCATCCGTGTTGCGGTCGCCACTGCAGTCGGCATTGGGAACCTTTATCGCGTTTGCCATATGCGGCTTTGTACCATTGGTTCCATTTCTATTGGGGATGCCCGATGCATTCCTCGCATCGATCATTGCAACAGGTATCGTGTTCGCACTAATCGGATCTCTTAAGAGCCTTTGGTCTGTTACGGCGTGGTGGATTTCTGCACTTGAGACACTGGTGATCGGTTCGGTCGCAGCCGGCGTTGCCTACTACACCGGACAATTCCTGAAGACGATCGTGTCATAAGGGTACGGTCCAATTAGAAACAAAAGAATAGAGAGTAGCGAGAGGAAATACCTTTGATGCGCTATAAGATTATCGCTTCGGCTTTGATAGCAATCCTTGCGGCCGCGGGCCTTCCTTTGGCAGTCACTGCACAAGAAGCACCAGCTGCCTCCGTCAAGACTGAGCCGACATCCAAACCAGTTTTAATCTACAGTCACGGCGTTCGACTTGCCGGTGATCTTTGGACACCGCCCGGCGCCGCGCCGTCAAAAAAACGCCCAGCGCTATTGTTGATGCATGGTTGGGGTGGCACCAAGGATCAGCTAAATCGAGACTACGCGCCACGATTTGCCGCGAAAGGCTACTATGTCCTCACATTCGATTACCGAGGCTGGGGCGAGAGCGACGGTGATCTTCTGCCGGTCGGCGAATTGCCAAAAGACAGGACTGGAAAATTTCAAGTTGAAGTGCGCGAAGTACGTGAAGTCGTAAATCCGATTAATCAATTCGACGACATCCGAGCGGCTCTATTATTCTTGAAGGGCGAGCCAGGCGTTGATCCAGCAAAACTCGGTGTGTGGGGCACAAGTCTTGGTGGTGGCCTCGCATTGCGAACAGCAATTGAGCATCCCGAAATTAGGGTGCTGATCAACCAGATCGGTAGCGTCAATCCAATTGTGGCTTATCAGGTGTTGCCAACGTCGAGCCCCGCGCATCCTGACAACGTGGACCAATGGCGTTCGGCTATTGCCAGAGGCCAGGCGCCGTCTGTCCCCGGACCGCAATCAAAAGTTCCGGGCCTCAAAGGATATGCTGACCATCCAGAAATCATACGGCATACCCCGTTGAAAAATGTCGAGACGCTACGTGCTGCAACACTCATTATCGATGCCGCCGACGAAGAATTTTTCGACATCAAGGACAATGGCGTACTGCTCTATGACCGCATCAAAGAGCAGACCACCGCGAGCTACGCGGCACTGCCTGGCAAACACTACGATCTTTATGGCGGCGCCAGCCGCGAGAAAGCCCTGGAGCTGCAGTTTGATTGGCTGAAGCAACATCTGCCGATTGAATAAATGCTGAGTTCATTGAAATAACTACTTCTGAAAAAACTATTGGCAACGGCAACCTCCTCGCGAAGCCTTTACAAAACCGATGAAGCCGAACACGTCATCACGGAGCGTGGCGCGCGGATCATTATCTCAATGCAACGATTGCAAAGCTTAACGAATTTGTACCCATAATGCTCGAGGCGTGGTATTGCGCGCGCATTATCGCCAGCTTTGGCTCATTCGTAAAACCCGCCTACGGCTATGAGGATTTCGGGTGGGCTCCGCGTCAGAAGTTCGTCATTGAAATCAGTTTGACATACCGGTCTGACATCAGCACGCGTTAATGCTAATTTTTCGAAAGAAGGCCCCGCAGCCCGTTGCAAGTGGCACCCTTTTCATGTCAGCGTCATCCAATAATACGACCACGTAGGCTAACGAGGCAAACGCCTCCGAGACAAAAGCCGGTGGGGAGGAGTAGTTTTTTGCGACCGGACCAGGTATCGACCCATTCCAGCGGGATACGCGTGGCATGCAGCACGCAAAAGACGGCGACCGAAGCGGCTCGCGAAATCAGTGAGTCGCTGACCGGCTGCGTTCCCCAACACATCATTGTGTTTTTCGATTTGAAGTACGACGCCAACGAGCTTGCCACCTCACTTTCCAAGTTTTTTCCTCAAACACCGATCAACGGTTGTTCGACAGCCGGCGAAATTTCACCAGCCGGAATGACGGAAAGTGGCATTGTAGCGATCGCGTTCCCTAACAAGGGATTTCGTATTTTTTCGCAGACGATTGAAGACCTCAATAGTGCCAGTGTTGATCGCGCTTCCCAAGCCGCACGCCAGCTAAAGGCCGGTCTCGATGCCCCCCAGTCTGCTGATGCGAGTGAAAAAACATTTGGCATCCTGCTCGTGGATGGGTTGTCAAATGTCGAGGAACAGATCGTAGCCGCTATCAACTGGGCACTTGGCGATATCCAACTTGTTGGCGGCTCGGCCGGTGACAATCTCGCTTTCCGCAAAACCGTCCTCATCTCAAACGGAAAAGTTTTGCGCCATGCAGCCATTTTGATCGTCGCCGAAACTGAAATTCCATTCCGCGTTTTCAAAACTCAGAATTTTGACCCGACAGAAACCAAACTCGTCGTCACAGCCGCCGATCCGGAACGCCGCATCGTT
>JAJFHI010000318.1 GCA_021775715.1 Hyphomicrobiaceae bacterium
GACCACTTCGCCGAAGAATTCCCAACGGTCTACAAGCACTGCCGGGATGCCGGCATTGATCCCGCCGTTGATCTCATTCCGGTCGCACCCGCCCAGCACTACCATATGGGCGGCATTGCAACCGACACGAACGGCCGAACCCATATTGCTGGTCTGTGGGCGATCGGCGAGACCGCGGCAACAGGACTTCACGGCGCAAACAGGCTGGCGTCAAATTCGCTATTGGAGGCTGTTGTGTTTGGTGCACGTACGGCAGGCGATGTTCGCCAACTTTGCCCAGTTATAGAACACCACCAGCCCGCCAATCTGGTCGGTCGTTTGCAATCTCCACACAACATCGCAGCACCCGTTGGCACCCAGGTAAATGAAAGCGTCATCCACGAGCTTCGCCGCGTCATGACCCGCTACGTCGGCGTGTCCCGCGAAAGTTCCGAGCTACGTAGGGCCCTTGAAATTCTATCGAACCTCGAACGCAAACACGCACCAACCAGCAAGTTGTTTGCCAACATGGTACTCGCCGCGCGATTCATCGCGACAGCGGCCTACGTCCGCGAAGAAAGCCGTGGGGCGCAGATGCGACGAGATTTTCCACACCTCGATCCAGCCCTCGCCAAACGTTCGATGCTAACTCTCAAAGAAATTAATGCGGTCGCTGCAAAACTTGGCTTTGACGTCGATGCCAAAACAGGCCAAGCCACCTCTTGATCAAAACAACAAAAGCGCGTTTGACATCATGACATCACCGCCACCGCCAAACCATTGTGCCAAGATCCCGACACACCTGATCGAACAGGCTGTGACCGCCGCGCTTGCCGAAGACCTCGGCACAGTTGGCGACATCACAACAACTGCCACCGTTCCAGAAAGTGCCAAATCTAAAGCTAACATCGTCGCCCGACACGATGGCGTCATATCCGGATTGGACGTGGCCGCAGCCGCATTCCATGCGGTTGATGCGAGCCTCACATTCACCGCGCTGACCGCCGATGGCAATCATGTCAAATCCGGCGCAGCAATCGCATCCATCCAAGGTAAATCGCGCGGCATTCTGACCGGCGAGCGGGTCGCATTGAATTTCCTTGGCCGCATGTCAGGCATCGCAACACTCACAGCACGATACGTCGCTGAAACCGACGGCTGCCGCGCGCAGATCATTGATACGCGTAAGACAACGCCAGGCCTCAGAGCATTTGAAAAATACGCCGTGCGTTGCGGTGGCGGCGCCAACCATCGCGTCGGGCTTTACGATGCCATCCTCATCAAAGACAATCACATCGCCGCCGCAGGTGGTCTCGCCCAGGCACTCAACGCTGCGCGCAAGGTTGCAGGACATATGACTAAGGTTGAGGTAGAAGTCGACACACTCGCTCAACTCGACGATGTGTTAGCGCTTGGTGCTGACGCTGTTCTACTCGACAACATGTCTCCTACGGACCTTGCCAAGGCCGTTGCGACCGTCGATGGACGCATCATCACCGAGGCCTCCGGCGGCGTTTCGCTCGATACCGTCGCGGCCATTGCAAAAACAGGTGTCGACCTTATTTCAGTAGGTGCGCTGACACATTCCGCGCCCGTTTTGGATCTGGGCCTGGATTTTGTTGGCTGACAAATCGTTCAAAAACGGGGAAACTGGCTGAATATCCATGATGCCCACTAATCTCTGGGGCCTCGCCAAAATTAAGAACCCTTGGTCACATATACTCTGAATTATCAAAGTCGTGGTAGGCATCCGCTGACTTGGACAATATTTGACGCCAGTTGCGCCACTGGTGATGATTTATTATCGCTGGCCGCAGGAGAACGTTGCCATGAAGTATATCGTGATTTGGGCGGCGACAGCGTTCGCGGCAGCAGCGCTGGCTGGATATTTGTGCGCACGCAAAAACCGCGACTACTCCTTTTGGATGGCTTGGGTCTTCATTCTGCCGCCAGCAGTCATCATTCTAGCTTTGCTGCCGAAACTATCAGGCCCTCGCCCGCGCCGACCGACCCTCGATGAAGAAGATCGCCGCCCCTTTATCGACTGACCCGTTTTGCGGTCCATCGGTCCTGTTTCAGTCGTCCTCAGCTTTCTTTCGAAGGCTTCTCAGCGCGGATTGTTGCCTGGGCGGCGGCCAGTCGTGCGACCGGCACGCGGTACGGCGAACATGAGACGTAGTCGAGACCCGTCTCTTCACAAAACGCAATCGAGGCGGGATCACCGCCGTGCTCTCCGCAGATGCCAATCTTAAGTGATGGTTTTTCCTTGCGACCCTTTTGTGTGCCCAATTCAATCAACGCGCCAACACCTTCCCGATCAATAGAGACAAATGGGTCAGATGCGAAAATTTCACGATCACTGTAGCTTTGTAGAATGGGAGCCGCGTCGTCACGACTGAGTCCCAACGTGGTTTGCGTCAAGTCATTGGTACCAAAAGAAAAGAATGCGGCGCCTTCGTCGCCCGCCGCAATACGGTCGGCGACCAGGCAGGCTCGCGGCAACTCAACCATGGTTCCGATGTCGTAGGGCACAGCGTGACCGCTCTCTTGAGCGACCTCTTCAGCAACCTTGCGAATGACTTTTGCCAACACATCGAATTCACGCCGAAACGCCACCAACGGCAGCATGACTTCAGCGCGCACAGGTTCGCCGGTCTTCTGCGCCGCAATACCGGCTGCTTCGAATACGGCCCGCG
>JAJFHI010000319.1 GCA_021775715.1 Hyphomicrobiaceae bacterium
CACTTTCACCAGCGTCGTTTTGCCAGCACCGTTCGGACCGATAAGTGTCACGACTTCACCGGGCGCCAGATCAAGATCAACTTCACTCAAGAGCACCCGTCCACCACGCATCACGGATAAGTCGCGGACAGAAAACAGCGCCGCGTTGTCTATCAGCCCATCAATGCGATGCCCATGCGCGTGGCCGTGATCGCAGTCGGGTCCGTGGGAGTGGCCCGCCCCGTCGCCGTCACTTGCAGAATTTTTGTGATGCTCGGACACGCCTGGAATTTCCTGGGCAGAGCGAAACAGATCCGTTTGAATCCATATGTCTGGTGACATCGCTCACAATTAGACGGGGACGCAAAAATCCAGCGCCTTTGGGACGGTCCATTTTACCGCCTCACGACTTCTTTTCGCAATCGCGGCAAATTCCCGAAACCTCGACAAATTTGACTTTCGGTTTGAAGCCCGTGCTTTGCGCCAGACCCATGATCGTGTCGAACACCGACTGTGCGGCAACTTCCTGAACACTACCGCATTCCTCGCACGACAGAAAAATCGGTCGTCCCTTACGGCCAGCATGCTCGTGGCGGCGGCAAGCGAAGTAGGTTTTCTTACTTTCGAGGCGGTGAATGACGCCGGCTTCCATCAGCGCATCAATCGAGCGATATACCGAAATGGGCGCCAACCGCGTTCCCTTATCGGACAACCGCTCAATAATGTCATAGGCACCAATCGCACCGTGCGTTACTGCAATCTCGGTAAAAACCTGCTCGCGAAGCTCGGTAAAACGAAGCTTCTGCTCCGTGAATTGCTCACGGGCATGCTCTAGCGCCGCTTCGAGGCGTGCCAATTCTTCTTCGGTTTGTGGTTCATCGCCCAGATCTGGGCTAGCCGTTGTCGCGCTTTTGACCATTGGTTTTTGTCGTTCAAACTCCCCGTAGGAGCTAAAGATGCCATGCTTTGCTAAAAAACACTATCACACCTTGTCGGCATAATAACTAAGCCTTTCAAAGGACAATCTTAGCACTGCGTTATGTTTTGTAACTTCGTAACCGCTTCGTGAGCCTACCTGCCGGTCCGCAAGGCTGATCCATCACACGCTGTGTCTCCCACGAACAATTCGACGAATAGGGCTCAGCCCTGTGCAAAAACAGCTATCGCACAAGAGTTGTAACTACTTCTTCCTTGATTCCGGTGGCCGCTCAGTGGTCAATCGTCCGACAAGTCTTGTTGGCCGACACTATTCGGGCTGGTCTATAGTATGCATATGGTGGGGGTGGACGGATTTTAACAGATCATTCTTGATCTCAAAACCGATCCGCTGGCAGATTATTGTATCTGTAATCAACTAGGTTAATGCCGCACGTTTCTGCCGGATGTCCGCCGTAATGACGCCCCGGTATCAAGGATATATGTGGCGATTGGGTATGTATGTGGCAGCGGCGCGACAGGGTCAGCGTACCGCATGAATGCGACGGGCACGTGAGCTGATTGCACCTGTTGGCGGGTGTGCCACGAGGTTCGTTCCCCAAATGGGAGGTAACGCCGGTTATGGGTTGGGACGTTAAAGCAACAACTGTTGCGGTGGCAGATGCCGTTGGTGATGTGAAATTCACAATGCCGTCGCTCGACCAATTCCAGCAGGTCGCCATTCCTCTAGGCATCGCGATCGCTGTCTTCATGATCGTGCGCTGGATGGTGACGCCAATGCTTGGCCGCTTCCGTCAGACTTTCGAAGATACAATTTTTTCAAGCTGGCAGCTCGCGCTGCTTGGCACGACCGGTGTAATCCTATCGCTAGCATCTGGCTGGACGACGTGGGACGGCATGCGGAACTTCACCGCAGAACCCGTCCTGTCGCTGCTGATCACATTCGGCATCCAGGGCGTGATGTTGATCGTCGCCTGGTTGATTGGCGAAAGCTTTGCGACGGGCATGAACCAAAAAGGTCGCGAAGGTGCGATCGGCGTTGTCGGCATGGCGACGGCCATTTTCGGCGCAATTGCAATTGTTGGCGGTGTGTTCGCGCTAACTGTATTCGGCGCACCCGGCTTCTCGGCGCACAACATGGCGTTTGCAGCGATCTTTGTCGGCATTGTCGGCTTCATCGGCGCAATGCAGATGGACGTCATCCAACCCTACTTCCAAAGCGGTCGCGTCATCCTTAAGAACGGCGTGCTGTGGGTGATGTTCCTGGCGTGTATGGCAACGTCGGTGTTCTTCTCGTTTGACTCGTTGTTCAGCCAGATCTTCCCACAGAACGAGCGCGTCCGAGCCGCTGAGCTGCGCGCCCAAAACCAGGTTGCCGGTATCATCTCCGACATCGGCACGGAGATTTCCACACGTCGCCTGGCCGAAGCTAAAGGCATGTTCGGTGACGAACGTTGGCTGGCATACGATGACCAGCTGAACAATCTCGGCGGCGCTGCGCAGGGTGCCCAAAAGCAGATCGAAGACTATTTCGTCGCCCGCATGGAAGAACGCCGCGCTGCCATTGAACAACAACAGCAACGCCGCGCAACCGCTGAGCGTGGTCAAGTTGGGCTCAAAGCCAAAAAGGTCCGCCTAACGGAAGAATTGTCACGACTGCAGGCAAACCGTCCCGCAGCACTAACGGCCGTCGAAGACCAGACGGGCGTACTTGCCGACCTTCAGAAAGTTTATGACGAGCAGCGCGCAAAAACTCTGGCTGAAGAACGTGGTGTCGAAGGCTCTGGAAAAGAGGGCCGCGGCCAGTTCTGGCGCGCGAGCAAGGCGGAAGAGGGACGCGTTCGCGCGCAGATGGAAGTCGCTCGCCGTCGCCTTGCAAGCCCAAAAGAAGAACTCGAAAAGATCGATGGTCGCCTCGGCGATATCAAAGCCGAGCTTGTGCAAATCGATGCCGACATTGCCAGCCTATCTGGTGAGGCCATGACGGCCGAGCAACGTATTGCAACCGCCGAAAACCGTCGCGATGATGAAGAAGACGGACAGCGCGTCGACCCGGCGCGTGTTTATCCCGCGTTTGAAAAAGCCAAGGTCGCATTCCGCCAAGATCCAACGACTGAGCGTCTGGCGTCGCTGCAACAACAGTGCGCGCAACTTTATGACGCGATGTCGTCAACGCCAGTTACGAAGGACTCAGTACGCGACATCGATTGCGATCCGAAAGGCGCCAGTGAAGCGGCCGCTGTCGTGTTTGCGCTTAACACCGGCGCATCGGCCTTCGGTCAGACTTGTTCCGGTGGCACCAAGCTCGAGGCCCAAAAATCAACTGACGCGTTGTTTGGTTTTGCCCGCCAATGCCTCGCTGACTCTGGCCTACCAAGTGACAGCACCGACAAACTGCGCGGGGAGATCAACCTCGCCGAGCTAAACCGCGATGACAAGGCCCACCGCTTCGTCGTCACCTGGAACGCCTTCCAGGACGGCAACCGGTTGGCATATCTTGCCCTTGCGATCGCCATCGCAATCGACAGCCTCGTCTTCATGTCTGGTCTGTTCGGCGCCAACGCAATTCGCTCGCCATTATCCGACGTGCCGAGTTATCGCGCACGCTCAGCGAGCCAGCTTGAGGCGATCGTCGAAAACGCGCTGTTGCCAAATAAATTTGATAACGCTGACGCGATGCTGAGCGCAATGCGGCCCATCACACCGATGGATGGCTTCACGCACGAACTCCTGATGCCGTACGATGAAACACCTAACAGCGCGCGGCTCGTGAAGATATTGAACGCCGCTGCAGCGATCGGTGGTGTGGCCCAAGACGAATACCGGAACGAACGCTATCTCGTACGCCCGGAATTATTCGAATTCATCTCCGGGGTCGCGAAGAAATCGTTTGAAGCCAACGACGACAATGTCCGTATTTCGGAGCTTCGCCAGATTGTAACCGTTTCGCTACAACCGCACATCGGCGACCATGCTCACATCGTGTTGAGCCACTGCCACCCGATCACTGAGAAAAACGGTTTTTCTTCAGAAATCATTCTTCCTGAAGTTCAAGAAGCTCACCATCCGATCGTACGCAACACTTTGAACGCCGGCGCAACGCTACAATACGTGCAACGCGATGAAGACCCTAAAGGCACGCCAGGCCGGTACTATGTTCACAGCCAGCTCTATAAAACACTGGCGATGATTGCCGCAACGAACCCGGAGACAGGCGCAAGTCCCTACTCTCGTCTGCACGCCCCGCAACTTGTAGCACCTGAACCACAGCAGGCATTGCCACTGCGTCAGGACGGCAATCTTGCATCTGACACACAGGCCCCGCCGCCACCTCCACTAGTGGCACCTCCTCGGCGCCAGATCACGACACAAGCTAATGTCCGGGCAGAGGCGCCGTCACCGCAAGTCTCTCAGGAGGAGCTTGATCGGTTGGCATATCAATGCCGTGCGAGCATGCTAAGCGCTATTAGCCTGAACGTAGATGATGTTGACCGTCTGTTGGCTGTGGACGGTGTCGGCGACGCCGCGCTAAGTGCTTGGCAGGCTCTGCAAAAACATGCAGGCACCAAGGAACGATTGAAATACTTCCTGAAAGAGAGCCTCGAAGCTCACCAGCAGAGGATCGCAGAGGTCTACTCAAGTTTGCGCTCTGCCAACGGTGGCGTGCAGGTAAAATCGATGGTTCTTGACCGTGTCGAGCAGCAGGTTGCTGACGACTTGTTTAAACTGATGCTCTTTCCGCAAATTGGATTGATCACGGAGCTCATCGACAAACTGGAACGTGCTGCGAACTACGACCCAGGCCTTGATGACGAGGAGGAAACGCTTCTAGGTCGCCTGCGTCTCGTACAGCAAGTACTCAATACTTCAGACGAAGTCGACGACGACGCATGGCGCCGGATCAACGCTGTTCTGGCTGAGCCTATCGACGACGGCGAGATGGATATTGAAGACGCGGATGGTGGATCGGAGATTGATATAAATAAGATCATCAGCCTGTTTCAAAAGAAATCTGACGGCGGTGGCGGCGCAGTATAAATAGAAAATCGTATTTTCTAACAATGTGATGACACATCGCGCTCATAAATTCAGACAAGAAAAACGCCTCATTTCGTGGGGCGTTTTTCTTATTTCAGCCATTCGCACACCCTGCTTTCGCCGCTGCTGCGGAGTATCTCTCGATCATCGAACACAGGCTCACCGTCGGCGTCACAAAAATATAAAACGCCCGTGAGCTTCTGGTTTCTATACGGGAGTGAGTAACGGTCTCGCTGATAGGCGGTCAACCGATCACACCCTGAATTCGGAGGGAGCCCGAAGGCGTGCTGGCCAATAGCTGTAGCGTGTTAACAGCTAGTAACCAGCACGCCATTTTTTTGGTTCTAAAGTTTAAACGGCACAACCTTCTGCGCCTGCTGGCCAAGCCCATCGATGGCCGAGCTCATCACGTCGCCTGCCTTCAGATACACCGGCTCCTTCATACCCAGCGCCACACCCGGCGGCGTGCCGGTGGTGATGACGTCTCCTGGCTCCAGCACCATGAATTGTGAGACGTACGCGAGGATGTGGGGAATTTTGAATATCATTGTTGCCGTGTTGCCGGTCTGGCGGCGCTGACCATTAACATCGAGTGACATCGCAAGATTATCCACATTGCCAATCTCATCTGCTGTCACAAGCCAGGGGCCGAGTGGACCAAACGTTTCCGCACTCTTGCCCTTTACCCATTGGCCGCTGCGCTCTGTCTGGAAATGGCGCTCTGAGACGTCGTTGCAGATCGTGTAACCGGTGATGTAGTCCGCAGCATCAGCTTCTGACACGTAGCGCGCACGTTTGCCGATCACGAACGCCAACTCGACTTCCCAATCAAGTTTCTGACAATCCCGCGGCATCATCACGTCGTCGTCGGGACCACAGATGCACGTGCTGACTTTGTTGAAAATTACAGGTTCTCTTGGAATGCGCAGACCTGCTTCTTCTGCGTGATCGGCATAATTGAGACCGATCGCAAGAAACGTTCGGACGTTACCAACCGGGGAGCCCAGGCGCGTGTCGGAATCAAGCTCGGGCAATGCCGTTTGATCAATTACCTTCAAGCGCGCAATTACGTCCGGTGCAAGCGCTGCACCGTTGATATCATCAATGTGACCTGAAAGATCCCGCAGCTTGCCGTCGTCATCAATCAGGCCGGGCTTTTCATTTCCAGCCGCTCCATACCGCACCAATTTCATGTTTTGCTCCCGCCGTCCGGCTGTTATCTGTCGCCGATATCACCTCCATGATGACATTGAGCCGTAGGTAAACGCAAAATGTATAGAAATCTATAGCGAGTTCAAAAAGCGAAGCACCATGGCGCGGTCTGTTTTCGACAAAGTGACAAATCTATCGCGCGCTGCTTGTCCTTCACCGCCGTGCCATAGGATGGCTTCTGTAAGATTTCGCGCGCGGCCGTCGTGCAGAAAATACGTGTGGCCGCTGACGGCCTGAGTCAGGCCGATGCCCCACAGTGGTGGTGTGCGCCACTCCATACCCGTCGCGTCGTATTCCGGACGATGGTCAGCAAGGCCTTCGCCCATATCGTGCAGAAGGAGATCAGTGTATGGCCAGATCTTCTGGTTGCTCAAATGTCGTTGCGTTGGATGATCGCCGGTCACCCAAGATGGTGTGTGGCACCGTGCACAACCGATATCATTGAAGATCTTTTGGCCTGCAAGAACGCCAGCATCCTTTGCGTCGTCACGCGCCGGCACGGCAAGGTTTGAAGCATATGTTACAACGAGATTTAAGAGCTCCTCGCCAACCTCTGCGTTGTCCTGTTCTGGCGTCTTGCCGTTGGGTGCCGCCCGACATGCCGTCTGGATCGACATACAATCGCCCGACGGCTTATCGAACAGCATCGTTGCCAAGCCCATATCACCAGCGAAGGCATCGGCCGATTGCTGGCGCATCGTTGGCTGGCCCGCTTTCCAACCGAATCGTCCGAGCACTTTTTTGTTCTGTTCGAACGACCATACCGTATTGGCGCGTCCTGAAATCTGATCGTTATCGCGATCCTCTGGATCGCCACCAGCTAAAATGTCTTTTGCCGGAATAGCCTCAAGCAGACCAAGCCCGATCATCTGCGGCGCAATGCGTGGTGATATCATCAGATCTCTGTGTGGCTTACCGTACCTCGGGGTTTCGACCCTGTAGCTTGGATGGCGCAACGTGACGGCTTCGCCATCGCCGAGGGTCACGGGTACATCCTTATAGGTGATGTGAATGTGCCCTTCCACCGGGTGTCCCTGGATTGCGTGATCTTGAAGCTGGCCACCATATTTTGGATCAGGCACAGTCCCGCCAGTTTTGGCGGCTGCTCCCGGAATCGACAAGCGCAGGATCATTGATACGGCATTGTCATCTGGCCAGTTGGCTTCGGGCGGATGACCGCGACCGTCTTTCAAGTGGCATCGCTGGCAACTTCTTGCGTTGTAGAGAGGCCCCAAGCCATCTGACGATTGTGTTGATGATGGTGAGGAAACCCAAACCTTGCGGAAGATGGCGTTTCCGACACGGAAATCGGATTC
>JAJFHI010000320.1 GCA_021775715.1 Hyphomicrobiaceae bacterium
CCGCCAACAATCGCTTTCGAAGACGCAGAGATGAGCGACATGGCGCGGTCATTTTATGCTGACCTCAAACGGGTGCGAAACGATCGCCTGCGCAAGGATCTTGGCATTCAGTTGAAATATCCAACCTATCGTGAAGGTTTGTCCGGAATTCTTGAGGCTGAAGTCGCAAAAAACGCGTGAACAATTTTGTTCCGTCCGCTTTCTCGCCCAAATCACGACTGATTGTGTGCACATTCAGATTTTGCTTCGTTTTGGTTTTATTTTTTCGGGGGGCGTTGTGGCGCTCGGAATTGGCAGCAACATGACCTCGACGTGGACCGCATGCATAATGTGGCTGACAGTTCTGTGTATGGTTGCAGCAACCGGCCAACGTACCGCCCAGGCAGACGAGACCGCAGCCCACGCAATCGCCGACCGGTTTGCCGCCGAACCTGATCGCAAGGCACAGTCTGCAGCCGATAAGAAAAAGAAACGCGACGCTGAGGCCGCTCGGTTGGCGGAAGCCACGGCCAGGGCAGAGGCTGAGAAGTCTGCAGCCGCAAGAGTGGCGGCCGCAGCAAAGGCTGCCGAATTGCAACGCAAGCTTGCAGCTGCAGAACGGAGGGCAGCAGACGCCCGGCGAAAAGCTGAAGCAGCCAGGGAGCGTGCAGAAATTGCGCGCCGTGAAGCTTACGAACGTGAGATGCTGGCCCGTGCCCGTGCAGAAGCTGCAGAGGCTAAGAAGGAAGCGCGCGAAACTAAAGCTGCAGAACAACGCATCGTTGTAAGTCCACCTGCCGAAGAAACTGCGCAACCAGTCACCAAAGATGCCCCGACCGTGGCTGATGAACCCGCCATAACAACGACTGCCGCAGACAACGACCCAAATCTCAAGGCACTCGCCAAACAGCGCCAGGCTGAAAGCGATACTTTGGCCGAAAAACTTCGCCGTGCACGTGAAGCGCATAGTGCAATCAATGGCCAGGATGCGGAACCGGATCCATTCACAGCACCGATTTCTGTCCCTGAAAAAGCCAGCGAGCCGTTAAAATCACCAACAGCAATTTCAGCTTTTCCGGAGCAACGTACGCCCAACGGTCCATCACCGGTTACAACGTCGCTGCCAACTGATGGCTCCATCACTCACGCAACGATTCTTCTGGTGATGAAGCCTGGAAAAAAAGGGATCCGCCGCTGGAAGAAGACCGCCGACCCGATGCTGTGCTTTGACAAGTACTGCTACATCAGTCGCGGCAAGGCATTGCCAGCACAACGCATCACTCGCCGACGTGGCTTCGGCCCCGGCATCGCACTTGGCAAACGCGCCGGTGCCTGCAGCAACTCACTGACATGTGTGTTCCGAGACGTGCAGTTGGCCAGGGATGGTCCCAGCATGCAGCCCATCGATCTGCGTGTTATCCGCCACGACCGCCGCAAACGCCGCAACGTCAAAGCAGACCGCTCATGCAATGTGAAACGCGGCAGGCTTGCCTGCAGGGTGCGCGTTGAAGCCCGTGACTGGTCTGCCTGGATCGTGCCTGAACGCCTCGCCAAACGCGCCGGGCCAAGTCTGCTTCATGCCGCATTGGAAACAGGCCTTACGGTGTCGACAACGAAGGCCAGCCGTTAAACATAATCTAGGCGAACCTAGCTGTTTGCGATCCTTGAAATCGAATCAAATAGCAGCGCCAGGTCCTGCGGCCGTGACATGCGGTGTTCGCCATCCGGAACTTCAATAATCTCGGCACCCTTTGTGAAGCCAGCTAACTTTCGCGCGTGTTCAACTGGCACATCCTTGTCCAGTACGCCTTGCAGAATAATGACAGGGCAGCCGGGATCAAACAATTCACCGGCAAACAAATGCTTGCGCCCTTCTTCAATGAACTTGCGCGTGATCATGTAGGGCTCGCCGTAATCTGATGGGCGCAGATGCACGCCAGTATCCATGATCTCCTGGCGGACCTCATCCGGAAATTTCTGCCACATCAGATCTTCGGTCAGGTCCCAGGCAGGCGCTATCAAAACAAGTGCCTTGATACGGGCAGCGGCGCTCGGATCGGCCTGGCGCAATCGACGCAACAATAACAGTGCCAAATACCCTCCCGTACTTGAACCCACCAAAATCTGAGGACCCTCAGTCAGCTGCTGAAATACGGCTTCGCTTTCTTCGAGCCAACCACCAATTGTCGCTTTGGCAAAATCTCCGTCCGACTGGCCATGTGCCGAATACTCGTAGCGGGTCATGGCATGGCCCTGCTGCGCGGCCCATTCAGCCAGAGCGGCGGCTTTGGTCGCCACCATGTCGGATTTCAAGCCGAGCAACCACATCAGACCGGTCGCGGTCCCACCATCTGTTGTCCGCCCTGGTGCCGTCATATATGCAATTTGGCGCGCGGAGGCTCCTTCGCCGACTGTCAAGAATTGCGGTTGCGTGTCAGTCATTCTATAGGCTCCATAGGGTGTGCTCGTTGGAGATTCTACCACCAACAACGTGAAACACTCCCTACAATAAAACGGTAGCGCGAGGGCAGAGGCTCGAAATGAGCCCGCCACAACTGAAATCGCTCTAACAATGTTGAGGACACCGGGGTTCACATGGCATCCACACGGCCAACTATATTGCAAATCGTGCCGGAGCTGGACACCGGTGGTGCCGAGCTTTCAACGATAGAAATCGCCCAAGCCATAGTGGCCGGTGGCGGACGTGCGCTAATTGCCTCCGAAGGCGGCGACATGGCAGCCGAAATTGGTGCTGTTGGCGGCGAATTGATCTTCTTTCCAGCCGCCACCAAGGTGCCGTGGACGATGTGGCT